>NZ_JAFLWG010000007.1:0-95524 GCF_017316315.1 Enterococcus sp. DIV1298c
TAACGAGTAATACTTTAACATGATGCAACATTTCATAGGTGATAGAAACGTAACAGTTTATGACAAAACTACCTTTTTTGTAATAATTAACGAAACATATGTAATTGAAAAACGCTTTCTTTCGCTTAAATAAAAGAATGTATGTTCTCGTTTTTTGAAGAATGATATAGTTAAGAAAGTCTTAAGCTAACAATAAATAAGTGATTTTTTGATTGAAAAGAGTAAAAAAGGCGATATAAAGTAATCATCTGGACTCATGAAGATGCCCTTTCGAGAGGATAATCAGAGATTTTTGAAAATAAAAATAGAACATAGAGCAACTAGATGCTCCATGTTCTAAAAATCAAATCCCAACTATTAGTTTTCAACACGATTGGAGATCATTGGAAAGAATTTCAAACAGTAAATAGCGCAAATCCCGACAATTATATAAATAGCTTTAGCTAAAATTGTTGTTGAACCACCAGCAATCATCGCCACTAAATCAAATTCTAATAAACCAACCAATAACCAGTTCAATCCTCCAACGATCAATAATGTTAAAGCAATCATATCTAACGTTTTCATTGAAATTACCCCTTTCCTATATGACTTACTACCATTATAAAACAATTAAAGGATTACTACTAAAATACTGCTTGTAATTTAATCCTTAGGTGCCTTTATTTCAACGTTTATACAGAATCATAGAAATGTGATACAGATATGTCTTGACATTAGGAAGGCAAAAGATTAGATTTATCTGGTTATAAAATAATTATTTCATTAAGGAGAAGAACATGAAAAAGAAATGGATTATTGGTGGATTGATTGCGTTGTTGTTGGGAGCTATTGGTTATACAGGTACGCGTTTTGCAGGAGAAGTTTTATTTTGGGGAGGTGAAGCTGATATCGCGAAAATCAACGAGAATCTTGATAAACTTGATCAGCAATTAACAAGTCATCAACAAAAAATCACCGATTTAACTAGTGTATTAGCGACTAAAAATCAAGAACTTCAAGAGTCACAAACGAAAGCACAAGAATATCAGTCTAAAATCTCTGATCTAGAAACGCAAAAAAGTCAATTAGTTGCAGAGCAAACAAACTTACAAAATCAGTTAACTAGTAAAGAAAACCAACTAAAAGACAAACAAACTGAAATCAACAATAAAATCAATGAAATTAGTCAAAAAATAAGCGAAATCAATAATTTGAACAGCCAATGGAATACAAGACTCCAAGAGATCCAAGTAAAATATACGGAAATGCAAAATAGCGTCAATCAGTTAAATGAACAAATCGCTCAACTAAGCCGAGAGAAAACAAACTTACAATCCGAGTTAGCAACCACTAAAAAACAATTAGAAACTATTTCAGCAGAAAATAGTAGTTTAAGAAGTTATATTGCTCAATTAGAAAAAGCGAGAAGTGATGCGAAGTTGACAGCGGCAAAGTCTCAACAAATCGTTGATCGACAAGTCAGCAAGTAATGAGATCTAAATCGATAAAAGAAAAGCGAGAAGAAACGGTCGTGACGTATTTATATAGATAGTAAGTACGCTGTAAAAGTTGTTTCCTAGTAGAGAATAAAACTTGAAAAACTGAACGTTTGTTCGTATAATAGTAAGGGAGGGGGAGATGACAATGGAAAGAAAATATGGAACGGTCTCGAAAATCAGATTGTTAAAATTAGGAGAAAAACCATTGATCCGTTTTACTTTAGGAACAGAGAATTGCTTGATTGCGAGCCATAGCTTGAATTTTATTGCCGATGTCGATGATGGGATGAAAATCTTTGTAAAAGGCTACTATAACAACCGCAAACAATTTGTTGTCAAAGACTACACGGTATTAGAAAAACCAAACATTGTCGTCGCTTTTGAAAATAGCCCCTTTCCTAGACAAAAACTAGTAAAGTGATTCAACAAGAATAAATGGTGAAAGAAGTAGCCAATAAGTTTACCTATATATAGGTAGAAGATAAATAATGTTTTGATGCGTTGCCTCTTTTAAAAATGAAAACAAAAAAACTCATGGCTTGAACCATGAGTTTTGTTCATTATGCAGACGATGGGATTTGAACCCACACGAGCTTACGCTCACAAGACCCTCAATCTTGCATGTCTGCCGTTCCATCACGTCTGCAAGAAACAACAATATAATCATAGCGAGTAACGAAATAGATGTCAAGATAAGAAAGAGGAAAATCATGAATAAGTATGATGGAGAATTCTCGATTTTAGGAATGATAGCAGGCATCATCATCGGATTAGCATTTGGGAAGTTAGCCATGGGGATATTTTTAGGGGTGATCATTGGGATCGCTATGGATTGGGCAGCAAATCTTTGGAATGATCGCCAAGAGAAGTAAACTCAAAAAAAGTTGATTTTCATCTAGGATTTTTTTAAAACGGTGGCAAAATCCAGATGAATGGAGTATGATATGGAAATAAATGAGTATAATCAGAAATTTCTAACTTTTTTTGAAACGAGGGATTGGATCACTATGAGAGAATTTGAAAAATCCAATAAATTAGAAGGCGTAAGCTACGATGTCCGCGGGCCTGTTCTTGAAGAAGCAGAACGAATGCAAGAAGAGGGCATCAGTATTTTGAAATTGAACACTGGAAATCCAGCTCCGTTTGGATTTGAAGCACCAAATGAAGTGATCCGAGATTTGATCATGAATGCCAGAGATTCAGAAGGTTATTCAGACTCAAAAGGGATTTTTTCTGCACGAAAGGCAATCGAACAGTATTGCCAGTTAAAAAAATTCCCAAATGTGACGATCAATGATATTTATACTGGTAATGGTGTCAGTGAGTTGATCACGATGTGTATGCAAGGGTTGCTTGACAATGGCGATGAAGTATTGGTTCCTATGCCAGATTATCCTTTATGGACCGCTTCCGTTTCATTAGCTGGAGGAAAGCCCGTTCATTATGTGTGTGATGAGCAAGCAGAGTGGTATCCAGATATTGACGATATCAAATCAAAAGTAACGAGTCGAACAAAAGCGATCGTGATCATCAATCCAAACAATCCAACGGGGGCTTTATATCCAAAAGAGCTACTTGAAGAAATCGTGAAAATTGCCCGAGAACATCAATTGATCATTTATTCAGATGAAATCTATGACCGTTTAGTGATGGACGGCTTGGAACATATTCCAATTGCAACGTTGGCACCTGACTTGTTTGTTGTGACCTTGAATGGATTATCAAAATCTCATCGTGTGGCAGGATTCCGTGTTGGTTGGATGGTATTAAGTGGAGACAAATCAAATGTCAAAGGTTACATTGAAGGGTTGAACATGTTATCTTCGATGCGTCTTTGTTCCAATGTCTTGTCGCAACAGATCATCCAAACTGCTTTAGGTGGCTACCAAAGCGTGGATGAATTATTGTTGCCAGGCGGACGGATCTACGAACAAAGAGAATATATCTATAATGCGATCAATGATATTCCTGGACTATCAGCAGTTAAGCCAAAAGCAGCCTTTTATATCTTCCCGAAAATCGATACGAAACGCTTCAATATCACGAATGATGAGCAGTTCGTCTTAGATTTTCTACATGAGCATAAAATCTTGCTTGTTCATGGAGGTGGCTTTAATTGGCCAGATCCTGATCATTTCAGAATCGTGTACTTGCCTAAATTAGATGACTTAAAAGTGACAGCAAAAAAAATGCGCGAATTCCTGACAACGTATCAACAAAGATAGGAAAGTTGATAGCTTAACGATTACATGTACGCAAAGCACTTGACTCGTGAGTGGATAACTCGCGGGACAAAGCGGATTTTAAGAAGTAAGTGGTGACCGATGAAAATGGAACACAGTGATTTTTGTGGGTGATTGCTTACTTCTTAAAAATCCAATGCGTTCATTTGATCCATGGGTTTACTGAACTTGTGGGAATAAGTGTTTGTTTTAACCTATTTACAAGTAAATATGACTTTACCTAAAAGCCGTCCCGACACCGAGACGCTTTTTTAATGCCAACTATTTGAAAACCAAAAATGTTGCTGTTGGTCTTTTCTTGAAGTTTGCAAAGTAGTCAAGTACAATACATGTAGTCATGCGAATACGCATATTTTTTAGAGGAGGATACTTATGGAAGCGTTAGTCGATTCCTTTGGTACGATCATCAAAGAAATCCGAAAAGAACAAAAAATGACCCAACAAATGCTTTCACAAGGCATTTGTTCTCAAAGTGTGCTGAGTAGAATTGAAAATAACGAAGAGTTACCGAATGTATTGGTAATGGCGCAAATCTGCCATCGACTTGGAGTGACAATCGATTATGTGATGAATTTATCCAAAGATAAATTTCGAGCAGCAACGAGACAATTTGATCTTCTAGATCTTTATTTTCTAAAAAGAGATTATCGTAAATTAGAGCAAGAACTAAAATCAGCGAAAGTAACAGAGAACCTGTATTCCGCTGAAGATTTTCAACGGTATTACTATTATTTAGGCGTTTGTGAATTTACGTTAAGGAAAAACTTAGTACAGGCGCTCAGCTACTTAAAAGAAGCATTGACTTATTCAAGTCAAAAAGATCGAATCCACGTCTGCGATATTGAGATCCAATTGATCAGCTGTATTGGTAAAGTCTATGGTGTAGCGGGGAGAAGTACGGAAGCAAGATATTATTTAAGCCGTAGTGTTCAACTGTTGCATGAGACAATGAACGATCATAACAAAAGCGAGCTGACACAAATTTTTTATAATTACGGAAGTTTTTTATTTCATCAAGGAGAAAGTGAAGCAGCGCTTGAACAAGTGAATCAAGGCATTCGCTGGGCACAAGAAAAAAATAGCTATTATTATTTAAATGATTTATTTATTCTGAAAAGTTTGATATATAAGCAACAAAATGAACTATCAAAAGCGTTGTTTTATGAAGAATTAGCTCAAGCTGTAAAAAAAATCGCAAAAAGTATATAAATGGTGTAGACCATTCTTGACTTCTCTCGTAAATAAGAGTAATTTAAAGGTAGATCATCAAAGGAGAGAATAGAATGAGAACTTATATCTATGCTGACAAATTCTTTTTGGCATCTGGTGTGAAAAATGCTGGATATCTTGAAATCACTGATGGACTTTTTGGAGAGTATCTTTCAGAAAAACCAACAGGAGAAGTAAAAATCATTGATCAAACTGGCAAATGGATTGCCCCTGGACTTGTAGACACGCATATTCATGGGTTTATGAATCACGACGTTATGGATAATGACGCTGAAGGTATTAAAGCCATGTCAGAAGGATTATTATCTTGTGGAGTCACTGCATTTTTACCTACCACATTGACTTCTAGCAAAGAACGTCTAAAAGACGTAGCAGAAACCATTGGAAAAATGTATCACGAAGCTCCTGGTGCTAAAATCAAAGGGATCTATTTTGAAGGCCCATTCTTTACAGAGGAACACAAAGGCGCACAAAACCCAAGTTATTTTGGCGATCCAGATCTAGCTGTCTTCAATGAATGGCAAGAAGCTTCTGGTGGTTTGATCAAAAAAATCGCCTTAGCTCCAGAGCGTTCAGGTGTTGAAGAGTTTGTCAAACAAGTGACCGATGAAGGCGTTGTCGTGGCGTTAGGTCATAGTAATGCGACGATCAACGAAGCGCAAGCCGCAGTTGAAGCAGGAGCAAGCGTGTTTGTTCATGCATTTAATGGTATGCGTGGATTGAATCATCGTGAGCCTGGGATGGTTGGTGCATTATTGTCATTAGACCACGTGTTTTCTGAATTGATTTGTGACGGTCACCATGTCCATCCAAATGCTGCTCAAATCTTGATGGAAAAAGCAGGACATGATCATGTTGCATTGATCACGGATTGTATGATGGCTGGCGGCATGCCAGATGGCAACTATAATCTAGGTGAGTTTCCAGTTGTCGTTAAAGACGGAACAGCTCGTTTAGAATCTGGTAATCTAGCTGGAAGTATTTTAAGATTAAAAGAAGCAATCAAGAATGTAGTTGATTGGGGCTTAGCTACGCCTGAGCAAGCCATCATGATGGCTACTTACGTTCCAGCGGTCAGCTGTAAGATCGACGATACATGTGGAAAGATTGCTAAAGGAAGAGATGCTGATTTCATCGTCTTGAATCCTGACATGACTTTAGATGCCACTTATTTAGATGGTGTAGAACGTTACCATGCATAAAAAATGAAAAACAGCCAAAAGGGAAGAAGCAGATCGTAGCTTCATTCTCTTTTGGCTATTTTTGTGTTGTTTTTATAGGATCGTTACTGGATCAATACTTCTAAACGAGTAATAAATTCATCTTGGTCATTCGTTTCATGGAAATCAACGAGGTATAGTTCATAAAATGGACTTTTTAGTTCTAGTTTGTGTGTTTCCGCATATTTTCTCATTTCTTGAATACCGATGATTTGTTGCTCATAGCCTCCTTGGTATGTGTAAGTCAAGTATTTCCCTGAGGGCAAAGTGGATACTTCATTGATCAGCGAGGCAGTTTCTGGATAGAAATAGAAGACTTGATAGGCAATAGGATCCGTATCTTCATGTAAAATACTTCCAAATAGATTTTGATTATTGGCACTAAGATGTTTTTCATGCTTTTTGTGCAGTTGCTTCAACGCATAATCGACATCATCACTTGTCGTCATCTCATCGTCTTTGATCACTTGACGCAATTGATGATCCATCACGATCGGTTGATGGAAAGGAGTGTCTTCTACTTCATAGATCAACTGTAAGCGATCATCCAGTAAGGCGATTTTTTCTTTAGATTCTTCAATCAAGCGATGCAAAGAATCAATTTCAAAACGTAAAAGTTCTTTTGTGCGTTCAATGTTTTTATTTTTAAGGTATTCGACGATATCTGGTAGAGAAACATCGAAATATCGCAAATCTCGAATCGTGTTTAGTTGTTCTAGTTCTTTATAAGAATAGTTACGATAGCCATTATCGTCATAATCTGGTTGGATCAAACCGATTTTTTCATAGTACCGTAAAGTATGTGGGGTAATATCATATAATTTTGCTAATTCATTGATTTTCAATCGATTCACTTCCATTTGATTTTATTTATAGCTTGTCTCTGTTTCTCATTTTACTATTAGTTGGTTAGAAAAAGCGAGTTATTTAAAAAAATGTCAAAAAAAGCATTGACCTTAGAGCTACTCTAACCTGTAAGCTTATTTTAGATTAGTAATTGTTGGAGGAGAAAAAGTATGGAGTGGTATAACAAGTCAACTGAGGAAACATTCGAACGGGTTCAAGTCACAGATTTTATTTCAGAAAGTGATCGTCTTGAACGACAACAAAAATTTGGAAAAAATAAAATGGAAGAGCAAGACCAAACGCCTGAATGGCAAAAATTCTTATCTTATTTCCACGATGCTTTGATGTACATCTTATTAGGTGCTGCAATCTTGAAAGTAGCAACCGGAGCATTGATGGAAGGCGGGATGATTTTTTTAGTTGTTTTTCTAAATGCAATGATCGGTTATTTCCAAGAACGGAAAGCAGCCTCATCTTTAGATAGTATCAAAGGATTATTGAGTGATAAAGCAGTGATTTTGGAAGACGGTAAAAAACGTGAAATCGATCCGACTGAGTTGGTCGTTGGCGATCAAGTAGTTTTGACTGCTGGAGATATCGTACCAGCGGATGTTCGGATCATTGAATCATTCAACCTGCAAGTGGATGAAGCAATTTTAACAGGAGAAACACATTCTGTCAGCAAAACTAGCGAGAGTTTACCAGAAAACACAGAATTAGCGGAACAAATCAATATGGCTTTTTCTGGCACAAAAGTTGAATCTGGAAATGGGCTAGGCGTCGTTGTTGAAGTAGGTCCGA
This sequence comes from Enterococcus sp. DIV1298c, assembly GCF_017316315.1. Lineage (NCBI taxonomy): Bacteria > Bacillati > Bacillota > Bacilli > Lactobacillales > Enterococcaceae > Enterococcus > Enterococcus sp. DIV1298c. Next base: position 7,822 of record NZ_JAFLWG010000007.1, read on the forward strand.
ATACTCAAATCGGTAAGATCAGTCATTCGTTATCGACGGTTGAAGAGCAAGAAACACCATTATTGAAAAAAATCAAAGAAATGAATACAAGTATTTTTAAAGGAATCAGTGCGTTGATTTTATTGATTGCGATCGTTTCTTATTTTTACTACGGCATGACGTGGGGCTATATAGCGACGGCGATCATCGCTTTGATCGTTTCTTCGATTCCAGAAGGCTTGCCATCGATCTTAACCATTATTTTATCGGTCGGTGTGAATCGAATGGCAAAACAAAATGCGATCGTAAAAACATTACCTACTGTAGAAACATTAGGAGCAATGACGGTTATTTGTTCAGATAAGACAGGAACATTGACAAAAAATGAAATGTCTTTGGTCCACATTGCGACATTGAATGATTGGTACACGCCTCAATCATTTACAAAAGCATCACGTACAAAAGTTGAGGAGTATTTGTTCCAAGCGATGCACAATTGTCAAGAAACACAATTAGCAGATGGCGCTTGTCCTGAAACTGGAAATGCAACTGAACTTGCATTATTACGTTATACAAACACGCAACAGGCAAAGATTTATTCGCCAATCGCTAAGATCCCATTCGATTCAGCGTATAAGTATATGAGTACCGTCCATGAGATCAATGGCAAAAACATCCTGTTCGTCAAAGGGGCGCCTGATGTATTGATTGAAAAAGCTGGCCAACAAATGGATGCTAGAGGTACGATTCAAGCCATCGATAAAAAACGTTGGAATAAGAAAAATGAAGATTTGGCAAGTCAAGGGCAACGTGTTCTAGCTTTCGCTATGAAAGAAATCGGTGATGCAGACTTATCACATGATTCATTAGATGCAGAGTTAACAATGATCGGTCTGTGTGGTGTGATCGATCCACCGAAAGAATCAGCGATCGAAGCTGTAAAATCGATGCAGCAAGCAGGAATCCGTGTGAAAATGATCACTGGCGATCATCCATTGACGGCTAAAGCCATCGCAAAACAATTAGGATTGCAAAATCATCAAACTGCGATCACAGGAAAAGAGCTGAATCAACTTTCAGAGCAACAATGGCAACAAGCAGTAAGTGAAAATGATGTGTTTGCTCGAACGACACCAGAACATAAATTAGCGATCGTGTCTTATCTGCAAGAACAAGGTGAAATTGTAGGAATGACCGGAGATGGTGTAAATGATGCACCGGCATTGAAGAAAGCCGATGTAGGGATCGCTATGGGAATCAAAGGGAGCGATGTGAGTAAGCAAGCGGCGGATATGGTCTTAGTCGATGATAATTTTGAGACGATTGCTTACGCAGTAAAAGAAGGTCGTCGGATTTTCGATAACTTGAAGAAAACCATTCTCTTTTACTTGCCAACCTGTTTGGCACAAGGGTTATTGTTGCTGTTCTCATTGATTGGAAACTTCCCATTACCATTAACGACTGTTCAAATTCTTTGGTTAAACCTAGTGGCTTCAATCACTTTATCTTATGCGTTAGGATTTGAACGAGCGGAAAAAGAAGTAATGAGTCGCCGACCACGACCACTAGATGAGCGAATCCTTTCGCGATATGCGTTGATGCGTATCTTATATGTGGGCATGATCTTAACGATCTTAGGTTTGACTGCGATGGAATATGTCTCAAATGATGCCCGTCAAACGGTGTTGATCAATGCGATGGTCTTTGGTCAAGCCTTCTATATGATCAATTGCCGCCGAATCAGTGAGTTTAGCTTGGACAAAGGATTATGGAAAAATACAGCATTGTTTTATTCAATTGGGATCATGGTCTTGCTTCAAGCAGCGATGATCTGGTTCCCACCATTGCGAATGGCATTAGGAACTAACTTGTTATCAAATGCAGAAGTAGTCATCAGTCTTTTACCAGGATTACTTTTATTCTTCTTAGTAGAAATCGAAAAATATATTTTATCAGCTAGAAGTTACAGAGTTGATGCTTGATCGTCTACTTTCTCCATGAAACCAGATAGGTAAACTAGAGAGAATTTCTTCGAAAAAGTAGCTGTTAAATACTTCTACAACGAATGTAGAGCTAAAAAAATGCAAAGCGATCGAAATGATGGGTCATTTCGATCGCTTTTTTGTGTAAACATTCAAATCATCAATCCATAGATAAGCTTCATTTCTCGCTAATTTCTAAGGAAATATTAGCAAGCACATGGAACATCAAAAAATGTCATCCACGAAATTCGCAAGGAAGATTTCGTGGACGACATTTTGTTTTTCGAGAATAAAGGTTTTTTTCCGATTTTTTTATTTGTAGATTACTCTAATCTAATTAGCGGGAAAATCAAAAAAATCGACGATCGATTTTGAAGAGTTTGCGTATCTTATAAGTAGATCGGCTAAACTCCCATTGAATTGCTGGATTTCTTCTTTCTGGTGCGAGCGAGGAAGTAAATAGACCGTATCATCATTTGCCAAGACGTAATCGCCATCGATCGTACGAGCAACCAAGTGAAAGGATGAAAGGAGCTTCGCGAGATCCTCTTCATTAAGTGATGTATAATCGATCGTCCGTAGAATACTAGCTTTAAAATGTTTTGAAGAAGGAAAAAAGACAAGTTCTTCATAATCGGTCAGTTCTTTCTCTTCAAGCCATGTAAGTGTTTGTGCCAATGTACCGTTTTTGTTCAATTGTTCAAACAATCGTTTCACCTACTTTTTATTTGGGATCAACACAGTAAAGTCGATCGTTGGATTATTGCCTGTTCCTTTTGCCTCTAACTCGACACTTTCAGGGATCAGTTCATCGCCAGCGTAATGCGGAGTAACACGATAACGAACAGTTTCCCCATGGTTCAATGCTTTACGGATCTTTAGTTCATAAAAATTCATATAAGGATCGTTGACGGGAAATTGAAACAAAGTAACTAAATTTCGCTTATCGTCGCCACTGCCACCGAATTGTTTAGCGATCAGATGTCCCCGAGAATGATCATATCTCGGCCCAGAAATAAATCCAGGAGGGCGGATGTCACGATTTGCACTAGTTCCTGTGTTGATCATTGATTTTTCCAGTAAGGCATCCGCACCAGTTGGTCGTCCTAGCTGATCAAGCGCATGATACTCGATCCATCCATGGTTCGTTGAAAAATCATTTGCGGTGAATGATGCTTGCCCTAAGTCTTGCGGCCCAGGATTGTTTCCAGTTGGTGCTAAGTCTTCTTCTTGCGGTAGGCCATTGTTTCTTTGTTCAGATGAGTTCTGTGTTGCATTTTCTTTTTCTGTTACGCTCTCACCAGATTCTTTATTTAAAGAAGCAGATTCACTGTAGTCAGTGGTGACTGTTGGCTCTTCGTTCACTAAGTCCATTCCGATAAATCCGATTGCACCCAAAACAACTAAAGAAATCAATGTTCCCCATAGTTTTTTTAAATTTTTCATTCTTTCACCTCGCTTATTAGTATAAGGCAAAATAAAAAGGACTAAAAGTAAAAACTTTATCCAAAGTAGAGTAATTATATAGGTGATTATGATATGATATTCTTGTACACAAAGGAGGCGAATGAGATGATAGGAGGAATCGCAATCATCACGATTTACTGGTACGTTCTACTCATATGTGCCGGGATTGCAGTGTTACTTGTTATTTTTGGAGATGTCTTTGATTTCGATGGACCTATCGATCCGATGCTGATCGTTCCTTGGTTGACTTTTACTAGCTTGTTAGGGTATTTGGGCGAATCCTTGACCGACCAGTCCTCGTTAGTGATTTTCGTTATCAGCGCCATTATTGCAACCGTTTTAGTCTTTTTGTTGAATTTTTATGTCTTGATGCCAATGAAGCATGCAGAGTCATCGCTATCGGCTTCTGAAAAATCATTGGAAGGTCAAATCGCTACGGTGGTGACGCCGATACCGATCCAAGGAATGGGTGAGATCCAACTGAAAAGTGTTACTGGTTCGATCAGTCGTCCCGCTTGCTTTTATGCGCCTCAGGAGACAATGATCAAACGAGGAGAAAAGGTACTGATCATTGAAGTAAAAGATCGTGTTTGTTACGTTACGCCGTACGAAAGTATGTTGAAAATGTGAAGGAGTGGAAAAAATGGAAATATCTGGAGTGTTTGTAGCAATTGTTTTAGCAGTATTGATCGTTTTGATGCTATTGATCGTCTTTGTAGCCAAGTACCAAACGGCAAAACCAGACGAAGCATTGATCATCAGTGGTAGTTATTTAGGAAGTAAAAATGTCCATGCGGATGAGAGCAACAACAAAATCAAGATCGTTCGTGGTGGCGGGGCATTCGTACTGCCAGTTTTTCAACGTTCGAATCGCATCAGTTTATTATCAAGTAAATTAGATGTATCTACCCCAGAAGTTTATACCGAACAAGGGGTTCCAGTAATGTGTGACGGCACGTCGATCATCAAAATCGGTTCTTCTGTAGAAGAAATTGCGACAGCTGCGGAACAATTTTTAGGGAAAACGCGTGAAGAACTTGAAAATGAGGCTCGTGAAGTCTTAGAAGGTCATCTACGTTCGATCTTAGGTTCGATGACAGTGGAAGAAATTTATCAAAATCGTGACAAATTCAGCCAAAGCGTACAAGAAGTGGCCTCTGTGGATCTAGCGAAAATGGGCTTGATCATTGTTTCCTTCACGATCAAAGAAGTACGTGATAAGAATGGTTACTTGGATTCATTAGGGAAACCACGGATTGCTCAGGTCAAACGTGATGCAGATATTGCAGAAGCGGAAGCACTAAAAGAGACACGGATCAAAAAAGCGGAAGCAGAAAAAGAATCACAAGCTGCCGAATTACAACGTCAAACAGAGATCGCTGAGTCTCTGAAAGAAAAAGAATTGAAACTAGCTGCTTACAAGCAAGAGCAAGATGTGGCACGAGCAAAAGCTGACCAAGCGTATAATTTAGAAAGCGCAAGGGAGCAACAACAAGTAATCGAACAAGAAATGCAAGTAAAAGTCGTTGAACGTCAAAAACAAATCGAACTAGAAGAAAAAGAAATCATTCGTCGTGAAAAACAATATGATTCTGAAGTGAAGAAAAAAGCAGATGCTGATCGTTATGCGAAAGAACAAGAAGCGCAAGCGCAAAAAGTCAAAGAAGTGACAGAGGCAGAAGCGGAACAATTTAGAATCGAAGCATTAGCGCAAGCTCAGGCAAATCAGACTCGTTTAGCTGGGCAAGCTGAGGCGGAAGCAACATTAGCAAGAGGGAAAGCCGAAGCTGAAGCAAAACAAAAAATCGCAGATGCGTTCAAAGAATATGGAGAAGCGGCTGTGCTTAGCATGGTGATCGAAATGTTGCCTCAATTGATGCGTGAAGCGGCACAACCTCTTGGAAATATTGAAAAAATCTCTGTCGTTGATACAGGTAGTGCCTCAGGTGAAACAGGCGGTGCTAATCGGGTAACGAGCTATGCCACAAACTTGTTGTCTACGACACAAGAAACATTGAAAGAAACAACTGGATTGGACATCAAAGACATTATAGAAAATCTTTCTACTCGCGGAAATTCTCGACAATTGAATGTCTATGAAGGATCAAACGAACCGAAAGAATAGGCGTTGAATGAAAAAAACTCAGAGGAGTTGTACTGACCACAAAAGTTAGACCAAGATACTAACTTTTGAAGGTCACTACAATTTTTCTCTGAGTTTTTTTATCGTTTGCTATTTTTGTTCGTTTTGTTTACGGATCTGCGCTTTTACTTCTTCAAGATTTTCAAGCAAGGCTTGCTCTTTTTTTCTTAATTCTTCTAAGTCTTCGACAATCTCTTCTTTTTTTTCTACTTCTGGTGGACGTAAGAAGAAATTGATCCCGATGGCGATAAATGTCCCGATAAAGGTGTCAAAAACCCGCTCAACAGCATAGAAGACTGATTCGCCTTGGGGGATGCTTAAAGAGATCAGCAATAATGTTGCGATAGCAGCAATGATTCCAGAATTATTATTGATCCCGTCAGATAAGACGATTACGATGATCACTAACAGTGGGAGCACGATCAGTTCAACTAAAAAATCATTGTGGAAGTAACTTTTGACAAAAAAATAGAAAATTCCTAATCCGCCACCAAGTAGATTCCCGATGATTCGTGAGCGACCAAAAGAAAAGGTAGTCGTCAAATCTTGGCGTAAGGAAAAAACAGCAGATAGGGCAGCAATCATTGGAATGCCACGATTAAAGAGATGGAAGATCAAAATACATAAGAAAACAGCTAAAGCGCTCTTCATTGTACGCATACCAAGTCGAAAGCGTCCAAATTGCATAGTATACTCTCCTTTATGTTCTTTACAATATCATAACTAAACTTACCTTGGATTGCTAGTTTTTCATGGATGAATTTAGTATAATTCAAGAAAAAGAAAGGAGCCGATCATGCGAATTGGAATGAGAACGGTAAAAACGGTCATTAGCGTTTTTGCTTCGATGGTAGTTGCCAACTATTTTTCCTTGCTCTTCTGGCCGTCTGCCGGGATTATAGCCTTGTTGAGTGTGGGGAATACTCGTCGCTCGACATTGATGACTGGTATTTATCGAATCGCTGCATTTATCATTGCTACATTTATTGCCTTTTTGTGTTTTACTTTTTTAGGCTATCGAATCATCAGTTTCAGTGTCTTTCTTTTATTTTTTATTCCGATCGCTGTGCGGTTCAAATTGACAGAAGGAATCGTTGTGAATTCAGTCTTGATCACGCATTATCTAAGTGAACAAAGTATGAGTTGGCAATTGATTGCAAATGAAGCGGCTCTGATGATGATTGGGGTAGGTTTCGCTTTGTTGTCAAATGTTTACATGCCAGATAGTAAAAAACGACTAAAAGAAAATCAAGTGATCATTGAAGAGCGTTTTCGACAACTCTTGAGGAATATGGCAGATTTTCTGATTTCTGATGGTGTCTACGAGAATCAAGGATTATGTAAAGAATTGCAAGTTTTTATTCGAGAAAGTCAAGCATATGCGCGGGATCATCAAGAGAATAACTTGCTCAGACAAAATCAATACTATGAAACTTATTTTTCCATGCGTCGAGCACAGATCAATGTGATCCAAGACATGCAAGAGAATTTAGAGTATATCCATGAGCCGGTACCGTATAGCGACCATATCTATGGATTATTGATTTATACAGCCGAAACATTTTCTGAGTCGAATGATGGGAAAGAAATATTAGCACGTATCGAAGAGGTGTATGGATTGTATCGTCAAATGCCATTACCTACTACTCGGAGTGAATTTGAAGCTCGTGCGGAGTTATTCCAGTTTTTACAATCATTTAAAAGTTTTATTGAAATAAAAGTAGAATTTTCTCAGCAGATGATCGTAGATGCTGAAAAGTGAAGAAATAAGACGAAGCGATACTAATGACCATCTGCTTCGTCTTATTTTATATTTATTTATCCGTTTTTCTTCCACTGTTCTTGCATCTCGTCTAACAGTGCAATGACTTCGGCGGTTAAATACAGCGAGCGATTAGGGAGTTCGCCTTCGATCATTTTTACCATATTCTCAATTTCATAATTCATTGCTTGTGCACGATTGCCACTTTCAATCAATTCTTTTGTGCCATCTGTATAGATGATTTCGGCTTGATCTGCGCGAGGATAATCATTGATCGAAAGATAGCCATTTTCAAAAGCGACAATACCAACTTTTGGCATTTTTGCCTGGAAAGTGAGGCTGATCGTCGCTAATTCATTTTCTTTATTTTGTAAAATGGTCACGGATTGTTCATCGACGCCTGTTTTGAATGGAATCATTCGAGAAGCGATGACTTCAGGTTGTGAACTTAAAAAGAAACGTGCAAATGAAACAGCGTAAGTCCCAATATCCAGCAAAGCACCGCCTGCTAAATCAGGATTGAAAAAACGGTTGGTTGGATCAGGTTCTTTGTAACTGCCAAAAGGCGCTTGGATCATTTTCAGTGCCCCTAATTTGCCTGAGTCGATCATTGAACGAAGTTGCTGATATAAAGGCATATTGAAAATCGTCATTGCTTCTGCCAAAATCAGATTTTTTTGTTCTGCTAACTGGATGGCCTTTTGAAGTTCTGCTTTATTCATAGTGATCGCTTTTTCGCATAAAACATGTTTTCCTGCTTCTAAGGCAGGAAGGATGTAATCGATATGTTGACGATTAGGAACGGCGATATAGACGATATCCACTTCAGGATCTTGTAACATATCTTGGTAATCGCCATAAGCTTTTTTAATGGCATGACGGGTAGCAAACGTTTGTGCTTTTTCGAGTGTACGTGATGCGACAGCAACCAATTCACTTGATTGCTGATTGAAGCTTTCTGCAAATTCTTGGGCAATCGATCCTAGACCAACGATGCCCCAGTGAAATTTTTTCATTTTTCATCTCTCCTCATGCTATAGTTATTGTAAGGGTATTTAGTTGAATAACCTTGGGTTCACTATTATTATAACAAAAAAAGGGGATTCGTTCGTTTTGCCGATTCGCTTTCTAAAAAAAGAGGAAAAAAATGTACAAGTGGATGATTTTTCAATTTAATTTAAGTAAAATAATTACGAGGAGGGAATTACCATGCATCAAGTATACGTTGATCTTATTATGAGTGTTTTACTCGAACAATTTGAAACAGAACAAAATTTCTTAGATACTTATCTATTGGTGGACGAAGGAACTTGGCAAGGCTGGAAGCGTGGCGAACAAAATCTGCCATCAGAAGCAATGCAAAAAGTTAAAAACCTCTTTACAGATTATGAGTGGATGCTGACACAGAAAATTTTACGTCAAACCATCATTTTCCCTGAAAAAAGAAATGTTGCAGTAGCAGAATATAAGCAAATCAAAACTCGTATTGCTCAGAAATGGGTTGGCAGCGGCAGTGCGGATGTCGAATTGGTTCCTTTAAAAAATGATCAAATTTCCAATGGATATCTTGACTTGAAAGTCAGTATTCAATATGATGAGTGGGGCTATGATGATATTTTGAATTTCCGATTACCAGCAGAAGTTCAAAAGCAAATCGAAGGAGAGAAAATCGAGTTATTAGATTGGGTAAATGAAAATCTGGAAGAAACTTATATCAGTGAGAAAGTGGAGCCAGAAGGGGAATGAAAGGATTTTTTAAGTGAATAAAATTTTAGGTTTTGCTGCAGTTGTGATCATGATCGTTGCGATGGGCTATGTAGTCATCAGTGAAAAAGATTCTGATACGAAGGTCCGAGCGGATAATTCAAAGACTGAGCAAACAACTACGAGTACAACAAAAGAAAGTTCAGAAAACCAGACAAAAAATGAAACAGCTAGTGAGTTGCCAGATGTCAAAGTGGACGATTGGTCACTTGTTTTGGTGGGACCTGATCATAAGCTTGAGACAGAAATTGATGAAGCGAATCAATTGGTTGCGTTAGACAATGGCTATTTGGTCGATAAGCGCATCAAAACGGACTATGAAGCACTGGCTAAAGCAGCAGAGACAGCGGGCTTTCCGCTGGTAATGGTATCTGCATACCGGTCTGTGGCTACGCAACAACAAGTTTTTTCTCAAAATGTACAACAAGTGATGAGCAGTCAAGGTGTCACTGAAGAAGAAGCGACCAATATCACGAAAAAAACGATGACAGAACCTGGTTATAGTGAACATCATACTGGTTTAGCTGTGGATGTGGTCGATGAAACATGGTATAACAACTATCCAAGCACAGTTCTGGATGAAAAGTATGGTGAGGAACCAGGCGCTAAGTGGCTTGCGGAAAATGCCCCTAAATATGGGTTTATCATCCGTTATCCAAAAGGTCGTCAGGATATTACCAAGATCACTTATGAACCTTGGCATTTACGATATGTGGGCAAAGAAAGTGCGGAATATATCGCAGCAAATGATTTAACGATGGAGGAGTACTTAGACCAACTAAAAGAAAAGTAGGAATAAGAAATGGCAAAAAAGAAATGGAAAAAACAAAGGCGCAAAAATAATCGCTGGTTTGCTGTAATTGTAGGAAGTATGTTGATGATGATGGCTTTTGTTTTTTCTATGAGAAGTTTGTCATCCCCATATTCCACAGAAGCACAGCAACAAGAAGAGTTGACCCATCAAGAATTCATCAATGCATTAGTTCCTCACGCAAAAGAGCTGCAGCAAGGATATGGCGTTTTGCCGAGCATCATCATCGGTCAAGCTATACTTGAATCTGATTGGGGCAATAGTACCCTTGCAAGTAAATATAAGAACCTATTTGGCATCAAGGCATTTGGGAACGAAGAAAAAGTCAATCTGGAAACAAAAGAATATATCAATGAAGAATGGATCACCATCCAAGGAGACTTCCGAGTCTATTCTTCATGGGAAGAGTCGATGGATGATCACACTGCATTATTTATCAATGGTGTTGATTGGAACCCTGCTCTGTATGCGAATGTGATCGCTGCGACGAATTACATCGAGGCAGCCCACGCGTTACAAACAGCAGGATATGCGACAGATCCGACATATGCTGATAAAATCATACATGTGATTGAAACTTATCAGTTAAATCAATACGATCAATAATCAGATAGAACGGAAGTGGACGGATGGCAGATTTATTTGTTCCGGAAATAATGACAGAATTACGTAAAGATATCGTGAGAGTTCCAGAGGTCATTATGGAAGCAAGTGGGATTAAAATTTTTGGAAAGTTGATACGTTCGATTATCTTTACAACAGATATTGCGATCATCAGAAACACAAATGCAAATGCAGTGATCGCAGTTTATCCGTTTACGCCGCACCCGGCGATTACGAAAAGCATTATTGAAGCAGCGGATATTCCAGTTTTTTCTGGAGTTGGTGGTGGATTGACGCAAGGGATGCGTTCTGCATACATGAGTCTTTTCGCTGAAGCGCAAGGTTCACTAGGTGTGGTATTGAATGGACCGACACCTGTAGAAACAGTTCATGATGTCTGTCAGGTTGTCGATATCCCAGTAATCAGTACGGTGACATCCAAATACTCGGAAATCGAAGAGAAATTAGCGGCAGGTATCACGATCATCAATATCAGTGCAGGAAAAGACACAGCAGAGACTGTACGTTTTTTCCGAGAGAAATATCCAGAGTTACCGATCATTGCGACTGGTGGACCAACAGATGAGAGCATCAAAGAAACGATTGAAGCTGGTGCTAATGCGATCACCTATACGCCACCAAGCAGTGGGGAATTGTTCAGTCGTAAAATGGACAAATACCGAAAAATCGAGAAGACGAACTGAATCTTAAACAAAAACTAGTTGTTGTGACAACTGTCTAGCTCCAAGCAATAAAAAATAATGGGTTTTACTTTTGTTCCAGTCTCGTACAATCTTGACTTTAGCAACCTTTCTCTTTTTGGACGGGTTGCTTTTTTTATCTAAAAGATTCGTCTACTTTCTGTGTTGGATCAATGCGTGTGGTCATCACCTAAACCTAAGATAAATCCTTTATGAGAAATACGAGAAAGATGGTTGTAAGTTTCAGAAACAAGTGTTAGACTGTTTTCATCGTTTAAAAACAATGCGTTTATCAATCGAATAATCGAACAACTTATATATCGTCATGATAAGGATGACAGTTTCTAGCCAGCACCGTAAATGTTGGACTATAAGTGAAAAAGTAGTGAGACATCTTTTTTGCTTATATATTCGAGCAGAAGAGATGTTTTTTCTATTGTGAGTAAAATGAATTTAGCAAGAAAAGGAGTAAATAAAGTGAAAGAATTAGTAGGACGTATCAATAAAGATGGGCAAGTCTTGGGTGAAGGCGTGTTAAAAGTAGACAGTTTTGTTACTCATCAGGTTGATCCAGTTTTGATGGAACAAATGGGCCAACGTTTTGCAGAAGTTTTTAAAGAGCAAGGAATCACTAAAGTCGTAACGATTGAAGCTTCTGGCATCGCACCAGCTTTATTTGCAGCTAAAGAGTTGGGCGTACCAATGATTTTTGCTAGAAAAGCCAAAAGTTTAACAATGGACGAAGAATTACTAACTGCCTCTGTCTATTCATTTACGAAACAAGTAACGAGCACGATCTCGATTTCTCGGAAATTTTTATCTTCTGACGATAAAGTATTGATCATCGATGACTTTTTAGCCAACGGTCAAGCGGCAAAAGGCTTGATCGAATTATGCCAGCAAGCAGGAGCGAGCGTTGAAGGAATTGGGATCGTCATTGAAAAATCATTCCAAGACGGTCGCCAACTTCTTGAAGAAATGGGTTTGAAAGTCGTATCGCTTGCACGCGTTGCCTCACTTTCAAATGGTCAAGTAGAATTTCTTGAGGAGGATGCATAAGCGTGGAAAAAGAAACACAAAATGGTAAAGCTGCTGTCTTAGGACTACAGCATTTATTGGCGATGTATGCAGGCGCTGTTGCTGTACCGTTACTGATCGGTACGGGGTTAGGGTTTAATCAAGAACAGATGACGTATCTTATCTCAATCGATATTTTTATGTGTGGGTTAGCCACACTTTTGCAATTGACTGTCAATCGCTTTTTCGGCATCGGCTTACCAGTTGTTTTAGGTTGTGCGATCCAAGCAGTGGCACCGTTGATTTTGATCGGTAGTACAGAAGGTGTAGGGGCAATCTACGGTTCGATCATCGCATCGGGGATTTTCGTCGTTTTAGTAGCGGGCTTCTTTTCTAAGATCAAAAAGCTCTTTCCACCAATCGTAACTGGAACAGTGATCACAGTGATTGGGCTGACATTGATTCCTGTAGCGATCGAAAAAATGGGTGGCGGTAGTGCAGCTGCTCCTGGATTTGGTGATTTGACTAATTTATTATTAGCGTTTGTGACGATCCTCTTGATCGTAGGCGTGCAATTATTAGGAAAAGGATTCATCCGTTCGATTGCAGTATTGATTGGTTTGATCGGAGGAAGTATCTTAGCGGGCTTCTTAGGTAAGATCGACTTAGGTGCGATTGGTCAGGCACCGATTTTCCACGTACCGCAACCCTTTTATTTTGGCAAGCCGACATTTGAAATTTGGTCGATTTTATTGATGATCATCATTTCGATGGTGAGTATGGTCGAGTCAACAGGCGTATACTTTGCCTTGGGGGATATCACTGGCAAAAAAATTGGCGAAGAACAACTGAAAAAAGGCTATCGAGCAGAAGGTTTAGCTGTGGTCTTAGGTGGTATTTTTAATACATTTCCGTATACCGGCTTTTCGCAAAATGTTGGATTAGTTCAACTTTCTGGAATCAAAACAAGAAAACCGATTTATTTTTCTGCTTTCTTTTTGATCATTTTAGGTTTATTCCCTAAAATCGGTGCGGTTGCTCAAATCATTCCTGAACCAGTTCTTGGTGGCGGAATGCTTGTGATGTTTGGTATGGTTGCGATCCAAGGAATCCGTATGTTGCTAGAAGTCGATTTTACAAATGATAAAAATTTGTTGATTGCTGCGGTATCGATCGGTTTTGGCTTAGGATTCAATTTGATGCCTGAACTATTCAGTCAATTACCAGAAACAGTCCAAATGTTTACTGGAAATGGTATCGTCATGAGCAGTATCACAGCCATTGTTTTGAACTTAGTCTTCAACGGACTAAAACAAGACGAGAAAATCATTAAAGAAGCACTGAAGGATTGATCTAAGTCCCTTCACAAATAATAGTGAACAAAAAATGCAGAGAATCTGAAAATGGTTGATATTTTCGGGTTCTCTGCTTTTTTAGTTGAAGGATAGGCAACAGGCTTTTTTGATGTGTTTGAAAAACAGGAAGAACAGTTTTAACGATTTGTTAAAAAACGAATTATTTCGATCATGGAAAAACTTGTTTTGAAGTTTTTTGATCGATTCCAAAAAACGAACAATAATACATATTAAGTTGATTTCATTCGAATTTCACTTGATTTTGAAGATAGCGATTGATAAAATATGAGTGAATACAAATCGAGAGGAGAAACGAATGACTGCAAAAATTTCTGTGATCATGGGAAGTATTTCGGATTGGGATACAATGAAACATGCGTGTGAAATCATCGAAGAATTTGGTGTTCCATATGAAAAGAAAGTGGTATCTGCGCATCGGACACCTGATTTGATGTTCTCATACGCTGAGGAAGCTCGAGAAAAAGGAATAAAAGTCATCATAGCTGGGGCGGGCGGTGCTGCGCATCTACCAGGGATGGTTGCCGCAAAAACGACCCTACCGGTAATCGGTGTTCCTGTCCAAAGCCGAACATTGAACGGATTAGATTCTTTGTTGTCCATCGTCCAAATGCCAGGCGGCGTCCCTGTAGCGACAACCGCAATTGGAAAAGCTGGAGCAATTAATGCCGGTCTACTTGCGATACAGATGCTTTCAATGTATGATTTAGAATTGGAGGCTGCATTAGCGAAACGACGCGCAATGTCGGTTGAATCTGTAATAGAAAGTAGTGATCAACTTGGTTAAACCATTATTACCAGGATCGACGATCGGGATCGTCGGTGGTGGACAGTTAGGTCGCATGATGGCGATCAGTGCAAAAGAAATGGGATTCAAAGTCGGTGTACTTGATCCAATGAATGATTGCCCGGCTGCTCAAGTAGCAGATTGGCATATCGAAAGTTCATATGATGATACTTTTGCCTTGGAGGAACTTGCAAGAAGAACTGAGGTTATCACCTACGAATTTGAAAATGTCAGCGTTGAAGCGCTGAATGCGATTTTGCCCATGTCATTTATTCCTCAAGGGACAGATTTGTTGGCGATCACGCAAGATCGTCTTTTAGAAAAATCTTTTTTAGAAACAAATAATATTGTGATCGCACCACATGCGACGATCGTTAGTCCAACAGATATCCAAGATGCAATCGATGGTATCGGCTATCCTTGTGTGTTGAAAACAACTCGAGGCGGATATGATGGGAAAGGGCAATATGTTCTGAAGAGTCGAGCGGACTTAGCTCCTGCGATGGATCTTTTAAGAGAAGGGACTTGCGTATTAGAAGCATGGATCCCATTTGAGAAAGAACTATCGATCATGGTCGCTGGAAATGGACAAGGACAATATATGACATTCCCAGTTGTTGAAAATATCCACCGCAACAACATTCTTCATGAAACGATCGCTCCAGCAACGGTTCCAACTGATGTGATCGAAGAAGCAGAAAGGATCGCGAAAGTGATCGCCGAAGCAGTTAGTTTGTCCGGTGTACTTGGCGTCGAAATGTTTTTGACGAAGACTGGTGGATTATACGTCAATGAATTAGCACCACGTCCACATAATTCAGGACACTACACCTTGGAAGCTTGTGGGATGACACAGTTTGATGCGCATATTCGCGGAATCTGTGGCTGGCCGTTAGCTGAAAAAGTGCCACTATTGAGCAAAGCAGTCATGGTCAACGTTTTAGGCGAGCAACTATTAGAAAGTTACAATTTGATTGCCAAAAAACAAGATTGGAAATTCCATTTTTATGGCAAGAAACAAGCAAAAAAAGGTCGTAAGATGGGACATATCACGATTTTGACAGAAGATATCGAGGCGACATTGAAAGAAATCGAAAAAACGAATATTTGGGACTAAAGGAGAATACTTGATGTTAGAACGTTATACACGACCTGAAATGGGCAATATTTGGACAGAGCAAAACAAATACCAAGCATGGCTAGAAGTGGAGATCCTTGCTGATGAAGCTTGGGCAGAGTTAGGAGAAATACCTAAGGAAGATGTCGCAAAAATTCGTGAACATGCGTCTTTTGATATTGATCGTATCTTAGAGATCGAACAATCGACTCGCCATGATGTCGTTGCCTTTACTCGAGCTGTGTCTGAAACACTTGGCGAAGAAAGAAAATGGGTCCATTATGGCTTGACGAGTACAGATGTTGTCGATACGGCTTACGGTTATCAAATCAAACAAGCCAATGACATTTTGCGAGAAGATTTGAAACGTTTCACAGCGATCATAGGCGAAAAAGCAAAAGAGCATAAGTATACCGTGATGATGGGACGTACGCATGGTGTGCATGCTGAACCAACGACTTTTGGACTGAAATTGGCTACTTGGTATTCTGAGATGAAACGAAACATCGAACGTTTTGAACATGCAGCAAAAGGCGTAGAAGCAGGGAAAATTTCTGGCGCTGTTGGTACGTTTGCGAATATCCCACCGTTTATCGAAGAGTATGTCTGCGAAAAATTAGGAATACGTGCGCAAGAAGTATCGACCCAAGTTTTACCACGTGATCTGCATGCAGAGTATTTTGCAACGATGTCATTGATTGCGACAAGTATTGAGCGTTTTGCGACTGAGATCCGCGGACTTCAAAAATCTGAGACACGTGAAGTGGAAGAGTTTTTTGCGAAAGGACAAAAAGGTTCATCAGCAATGCCTCATAAACGGAATCCGATCGGGTCAGAGAATATGGCAGGTTTAGCACGTGTGATCCGTGGACATATGATCACCGCTTACGAGAATGTTTCGCTTTGGCACGAAAGAGATATTTCACATTCTTCTGCGGAACGAATCATTTTACCTGATACAACGATCTTGCTTGACTACATGTTGAACCGTTTCGGCAATATCGTTAAAAACCTTACAGTATTCCCAGAAAACATGAAGCGTAACATGGAAGCTACTTTCGGCTTGATCTACAGTCAACGTGTTATGTTGAAATTGATCGACAAAGGCATGACAAGAGAAGAAGCTTACGATCTTGTTCAACCTAAGACTGCTTATTCATGGGACAATCAAGTGGCTTTCCGTCCGTTATTAGAAGAAGACGAAGCGATCACTTCTGTTTTGACATCAGAAGAAATCGATGAAGCCTTTGACTATAACCATCACATGAAAAATGTTGATGTCATTTTTGAACGTGTTGGTTTAGCCTGAATCGATCGGGTAGAACAAAAAGCTGCTTTATGTATAAAACACGAACAATAGATGACTAAAACGATTATTTCAAATTGAAGAAAAAAAGAACATCCTTCAGATCAACTACTGAAGGGTGTTCTTTTTGTTTAGGCGTAAGCGATTTGATGACCAAAATCAAAATGTTGTGAATGAAGAAGGCTCAATAAGGTCTCGACAAAAGTGTAGCCTAACTCTTGTTGATCGAACGTCACGCGCAATCGATAATGATGCTTGAAGAGCTTCTGCTCATGGATTTGTTTGATCACTAATTCATGGTTGTTTTGTGTCTGATAATGAAATGTTCGCTTTCGACATTCTGTTTGTCGTTTTGCTGCACGACGAAGTTTTCTAAATGTATAAAAGCTTCGATCCTTCATACAGGCATCAACATCTTTGATGGCAAGCAGATCATTATATAAGCGTGATTTTTCTTCTACAGATAAATCGAGTAAAAAACTTTGGGCAGACGTACTTGGATCTTCCATTCAGTAACCTCCTTGAAACATCTAACTGTTTTATTTAAATCTACTATATCACCAATCAAGAAATGTGTAAACGCTTCTTAACGAAGAAGCATGAATCTTAAGAATGATGTTAAAACCGAACATTAAACGTTTTTAATTAATAAAATGTACACTTTTATATTGCTTTGAATTCAGAGCCTTGGTAAAATTTAAAGTGAAAAGACGAACAAATATTACGCGTTGTCCAAGCAATGTTAATAAAACAAGGAGTCGTTGACATGGAAAAACGAGATTTGCTCTATGAAGGAAAAGCAAAAAGAATGTTTCGCACGAATGATGAATCTGTCTTATGGGTGGAGTATTTAGATCAAGTAACAGCCCTCAATGGTGGGATGAAAGATCAGATGCAAGGGAAAGCTGAATTAAACAATCAAATCACAAGTGCTATTTTTGAATACTTAGCGACACAAGGAATCAAAAATCATTTTATTGAGAAATTATCAAAAACCGAACAATTAATTAAAAAACGGTCGATCATTCCCTTGGAAGTGGTCGTGAGAAACATTTCAGCTGGAAGTTTTTCAAAGCGTTTAGGAGTAGAAGAAGGACAAGTGTTACCAACACCGATCGTTGAATTTTATTATAAAAAAGATGAATTAAATGATCCATTCATCAATGATGCCCATGTTACTTTTCTGGAGTTGGCAACGCCAGTAGAGATTGCAGAGCTAAAAAAACAAGCATTGCAAATCAATGAACATTTAAGTGAACTGTTCAAAAAAATCGATTTACAATTGGTCGATTTCAAAGTGGAATTTGGACGAACTGCGTCAGGTGAAATCGAACTGGCAGACGAGATCTCCCCGGATACTTGTCGTTTATGGGATCTTGTGACCCATGAACATATGGATAAAGATGTATATCGACGGAAGATCGGTGATATCATTCCTGTCTATCAAGAAGTACTGAATCGTTTAAATCAATTATCAATCGAAAATAAAGGAGAATAAATCATGTATTTTGTAAAAGTGTACGTAACATATAAGGACTCAGTATTAGACCCTCAAGGAGAAGCAGTTAAAAACGCGGTTCATCGTTTAGGTTACGATGCGATCGAAGAGATTCGTATCGGAAAATATTTTGAGATCCAAGTATCAGCGAGTGAAGAGGAAGTTGAGGCAACGATCGAAGCAATCTGTGATCGCTTATTAGCAAATGTCAATATGGAAACTTATCGTTATGAAATCAGCAAAATGGAGGAAGTTTAGCATGAAATTTGCCGTGATTGTTTTTCCTGGATCAAATTGTGATGCTGATTTACTTTGGGCGATCCGTGATGTGATGGGCGCAGAGGCGGACTATGTTCGTTATGATGAAACTTCTCTTGAGGGCTATGATGGGGTGTTGATCCCTGGTGGCTTTTCTTACGGCGATTACTTACGTAGTGGGGCGATTGCTCGTTTTTCTGCAATCATGGATGAAGTGATCCGTTTTGCGGAAGAAGGTAAACCTGTTTTCGGTACATGTAATGGCTTTCAAGTATTGACGGAAGCAGGATTATTACCAGGCGTCCTAAGAAGAAACGACTCACTGCGCTTCATTTGTAAATCAGCGGCACTGAAAGTCAACAACCAATCCATGTTCACTTCAGAATATGACGAAAATGAAGTCATTGAGTTGCCAGTAGCACATGGAGAAGGCAATTATTTTTGTGATGAAGAGACACTTCAAGAACTGATCGACAACAACCAAATCGTGTTTACATACGAGGGAGAAAATATTAACGGCAGTGTAGCGAACATTGCGGGAATCACAAATAAAGCGGGAAATGTGCTAGGGATGATGCCTCATCCAGAACGAGCGGTGGAAGCATTGCTAGGCTCAGAAGATGGCAAACGTTTCTTTGTTTCCCTATTGAAGAATTTCGGAAAGGTGACTGCATAAATGAAAACAATGATCGAACCAACTGCATTAGAAATCAAAGAACAAAAGATTTATACGCAATGGGGATTGACGGATGAGGAATACCGTATGATCGAAGAAGATATTTTAGGTAGAATGCCTAACTATACGGAGACTGGTTTGTTCTCAGTGATGTGGAGTGAACATTGTTCTTACAAAAATTCAAAACCGATCCTAAAGAAATTCCCTACGAGTGGGCCAAAGGTGTTGCAAGGCCCAGGTGAAGGTGCGGGGATCGTCGATATTGGCGATGGTCAAGCAGTAGTTTTTAAAGCAGAAAGTCATAATCATCCTTCAGCAGTTGAACCCTATGAAGGGGCTGCGACTGGTGTTGGTGGCATTATTCGCGATATTTTCAGCATGGGCGCACGTCCGATCGCTTTACTTGATTCTTTGCGTTTTGGTGAATTAGATAATCCTCGCACCAAATATCTTTTAGAAGAAGTCGTTGCGGGTATCGGTGGCTACGGCAATTGTATCGGTGTACCGACGGTTGGCGGCGAGATCGCCTTCGATCCTTGTTATGAAGGCAACCCATTAGTGAATGCGATGTGTGTTGGTTTGATCGACCATAAAGATATCCAAAAAGGTCAAGCATCAGGTGTGGGCAACTCGATTATGTATGTGGGCGCTAAAACAGGTCGTGACGGTATCCACGGTGCGACGTTTGCCTCTGAAGAGTTTAGCCAAGAAGAAGAACAACAACGTTCAGCAGTCCAAGTAGGCGATCCGTTTATGGAGAAATTATTGTTAGAAGCTTGTTTGGAATTGATTTTGGAGCACTCAGACATTCTAGTAGGTATCCAAGATATGGGAGCGGCAGGTCTTGTTTCCTCTAGTTCAGAAATGGCTTCAAAAGCTGGATCTGGCTTGATCTTGACCTTAGATGATGTGCCGCAACGTGAATCGCACATGACACCTTATGAAATGATGTTGTCTGAATCACAAGAACGGATGTTGATCTGTGTGAAGGCAGGTGCAGAAGCGCGTGTCCAAGAACTATTCCAAAAATACGACTTAGATGCAGTAACGATCGGAAAAGTGACGGATGACGGTCAATACCGTTTGTATCATCATGGAAAAGAAGTAGCAAATCTTCCTGTCGATGCCTTGGCAGAAGATGCGCCTGTGTATCATAAAGAAATGGTTGAACCTGAACGGATGGCGAAATTCCGTGAATTAGGCCAATACCAACCAGTGATTTCTGATCCGAACGAAACGTTGACAGCTTTGCTGAAACAACCAACGATTGCGTCTAAGCGTTCGATTTATGAAACCTATGATTCTCGTGTGCAGACGAATACAGTCGTGGCTCCTGGTAGTGATGCGGCAGTCTTGCGGATTCGTGGCACGAAAAAAGCGTTAGCGATGACGACAGATTGTAATGCTCGCTATATTTACCTTGATCCAGAAGTTGGTGGCCAGATCGCAGTTGCAGAAGCAGCACGCAATATCGTAGCTAGTGGTGGTCAACCATTAGCGATCACTGACTGTTTGAATTATGGCTCACCGGACAAACCAGAAGTCTTCTGGGAGTTAGCTTATTCAGCTGACGGGATCGCCAAAGCATGTGACATGTTGGAAACACCTGTGATCTCAGGGAATGTTTCTTTATATAACGAAACAGACGGACAAGCGATCTATCCTACACCGATGATCGGGATGGTCGGATTGATCGAAGCGCATGAACATATCACGACCCAAGGATTCAAACAAGCGGGCGATTTGATCTACGTGATCGGTCAGACGTTTGCGGACTTTAATGGGAGCGAATTGCAAAAGATGCAACTTGGTCGAATCGAAGGAATGGTCGAACATTTTGATCTAACGAACGAAAAAGAAAATCAAAACTTAGTATTGGAAGCAATCAAAGCGGGATTGATCCAAAGTGCGCATGACTGTGCAGAAGGCGGCTTAGCGGTGGCTATCGCTGAATCAGCATTCACCAATGGATTGGGTGTATCGACAACAGTTGATTTGCCAGTCGCTCACCTGTTTTCTGAAACACAATCACGTTTTGTCGTATCCGTGACAAAAGAAAATCAACAAGCATTTGAAAAGTTAGCTGGTAATCGTGTGACGCTCCTTGGTCACGTGACTGAACAGGAACAATTAGTGGTACAAGCGAGTGATGGAAGCATTGACTTGCCAGTCGCTTCTGCGAAACAGTCTTGGGAGGAAGCAATCGAATGTCTTATGAAGTAAGAAGTATCAATGAAGAATGTGGAGTGTTTGGCGTTTGGGGACATCCCCAAGCTGCCAACGTCACTTATTTTGGTTTGCATAGTTTGCAACATCGGGGACAAGAAGGCGCTGGTATCGTATCGAATGATGAAGGGAAGTTATATGGTCACCGTGATCTTGGATTGCTTTCAGAAGTTTTCAAAGATCCACGAAAACTAGCTGCATTATCGGGACAGGCAGCGATCGGTCACGTTCGTTATGCCACCGCTGGCAATGGCAGCGTGGATAATATCCAACCTTTCTTGTTCAAGTTTTATGATCAATCGATCGGATTGGCTCATAATGGGAATCTGACGAATGCGCGCTCGTTGCGCACGTCTTTAGAAAAAGATGGCGCTATCTTTCATTCAAACTCAGACACAGAGATTCTGATGCATTTGATCCGTCGCAGTAACGAAGAGACATTTTTAGACCGACTGAAAGAAGCGTTGGCTGAGGTAAAAGGAGGATTTGCCTACCTTTTATTAACAGAGGACTCAATGGTTGCGGCCTTGGATCCAAATGGTTTCCGCCCATTAGCCATTGGTCAGATGAAAAATGGGGCGTATGTCATTACTTCTGAAACGTGTGCGTTAGAAGGAATCGGCGCGCGTTTCGTACGTGATGTCTTACCTGGAGAAATCGTGATCATCAATGATGAAGGGTATACGATCGAACAATACACAACTGAAACGCAATTGGCGATCTGTTCAATGGAATATATTTATTTTGCCCGTCCTGACTCTGATATTGCGGGGATCAATGTTCATACGGCACGTAAAAATATGGGGAGACGTTTAGCAGCCGAAGCACCAATCGATGCAGACATGGTGGTTGGTGTGCCAAATTCTTCTTTGTCTGCGGCAAGTGGCTATGCTGAAGCAAGCGGGATTCCTTATGAAATCGGATTGGTGAAAAATCAATACGTGGCTCGTACGTTCATCCAACCAACGCCAGAATTAAGAGAGCAAGGTGTTCGAATGAAGCTTTCTGCGGTTCGTGGTGTTGTTGAAGGCAAAAAAATCATTATGGTCGATGATTCGATCGTTCGTGGCACGACGAGTCGAAGAATCGTGAATTTATTAAAAGAAGCTGGCGCAAAAGAAGTCCATGTACGTATTGCTTCTCCGCCATTAAAGTATCCTTGCTTTTATGGCATTGATATCCAAACGAGAAAAGAACTGATTGCAGCGAATCATTCGATCGAAGAGATCAGAGAATGTATCGGCGCTGATTCGTTGGATTTCTTAAGTGAAGAAGGATTGATCGACGCCATCGGGTTGCAAAAAGATGCACCCTATTCAGGGCTATGTATGGCTTATTTCAACGGCGATTATCCAACACCGCTGTATGACTATGAAGAGAAATACCAAGAATCTTTAAAAGAAAAAGTATCATTTTTTTAGGTGGAGCAAATGAAGGGAGCAAGTAATCAAATGGGCAATGCGTATGCAAAAGCAGGCGTGGACGTAGAAGCGGGCTACGAAGTCGTGGATCGCATCAAAAAACATGTGAAGAAAACAGAAAGAATCGGTGTGATGGGTTCGCTGGGCGGATTCGGTGGCTGTTTTGACCTTAGCACGTACAAGTTAAAAGAACCGGTCTTAGTTTCTGGGACAGATGGTGTAGGTACTAAGTTAGCGGTAGCTATCGCCGCAGATCGTCATGAAACGATCGGTATCGATTGTGTAGCGATGTGCGTCAATGATATTTTGGCGCAAGGAGCAGAACCTTTATACTTTTTAGATTATCTAGCAACAGGAAAAAATGATCCGGAACGGTTAGAAAAAGTCGTCGCTGGTGTGGCAACTGGTTGTGTATCAGCCAATATGGCATTGATCGGTGGAGAAACAGCAGAAATGCCTGGCATGTATCAAGGAGACGATTATGATTTAGCTGGTTTTGCGGTAGGAATCGCAGAGAAAAAGCAATTGATCACTGGTGAAACGATCGCCGCAGGAGATATCTTATTAGGGTTGCCTTCAAGCGGTATTCATTCAAATGGCTACTCTTTAGTTCGCAAAATCTTTTTAGAACAACAAGGATTTTCGTTGGAGGAAAC
This sequence comes from Enterococcus sp. DIV1298c, assembly GCF_017316315.1. Classification (NCBI taxonomy): domain Bacteria; kingdom Bacillati; phylum Bacillota; class Bacilli; order Lactobacillales; family Enterococcaceae; genus Enterococcus; species Enterococcus sp. DIV1298c. Next base: position 31,369 of record NZ_JAFLWG010000007.1, read on the forward strand.
AATCGAAGGGTTGGATGCTCCGTTAGCAGATGTATTGCTCGAACCGACGAAAATCTATGTTTCAACCTTATTGCCATTAGTCAAAGAAGAAAAGATCAAAGGGACTGCGCATATTACAGGTGGCGGGTTTATCGAAAATATTCCTCGGATGTTACCAGAAAATATGGCTGCAAGCATCAAACAAGGCACGTGGCCGGTTTTACCGATTTTTGATGCGCTACAGAAATATGGTGAGATCCCTGCCCATGAAATGTATGAAATCTTTAACATGGGGATCGGCATGGTCATTGCTGTGGCGCCAGAAGATGCGGCTGGGATCATCGAGAAGATCCGTGAGTCTGGCGAAAAAGTGTACCAAATCGGTCAAGTGGTACCGTTTGTTGACCAAAAAGTAGTGATCGAAGAGGGAAAAAAATGAAGATTGCCGTATTTGCTTCTGGAAATGGCAGTAACTTCCAAGCATTAGTCGATTATTTCAAAAAGAATCAACTTTCTGCGACGATCGACTGGTTATTCTGTGATCAGCCAGAGGCGTATGTCTTGCAACGTGCTAAAAAAACCGGGACTGCTTTTACTAGTTTTTCACCAAAAGAGTTTGCATCAAAGTCGGAGTATGAACAAGCGATCCTTGAAGAGTTGGACAATCGAGGAATCGATTTGATCGTGTTGGCTGGCTACATGCGCATCGTTGGTGAAGACTTGCTCGCGGTTTATGAAAATAAAATGATCAATATCCATCCCTCGTTATTACCGGATTTTCCTGGTTTGCATGGGATTAGGGATGCTTTTGAGGCAGGAGTAGATGAAACAGGTGTAACCGTTCATTATATCGATCGTGGTGTCGATACAGGCCCAATCATCCGTCAAGAAAAAGTGACGATCGAAAAAGAGGATACATTAGCCACATTAGAAGAAAAAATCCATCAGATCGAACATCGAATCTTTCCAGAAGTGATCGCAAATTTAGTAAATATGGGAGATGTAAAATAATGACAAGAGCGTTAATAAGTGTTTCAGATAAAACTGGGATCGTTGAGTTTGCGAAAGGATTACGTGCTGCGGGTATCGAGATCATCTCTACAGGTGGGACGAAAACAGTATTAGATGAAGCAGGGATCGATACGATCTCCATCGATGAAGTGACTGGCTTTCCTGAGATGATGGATGGCCGAGTAAAAACGTTACATCCTAAGATCCACGGAGGATTGTTAGGGCGACGAGACATCGAGAGTCATATGGCAGCGATGGAAGAAGAAGCGATCCAACCAATCGATGTTGTCTGCGTCAATCTCTATCCATTCAAAGATACGATCCTAAAACCGGAAACGACTGAAGCGGACGCGATTGAAAATATTGATATCGGTGGTCCAAGTATGCTGCGCAGTGCAGCCAAGAACCATGCCTTTGTGACAGCCGTCGTTGACCCATTCGATTATGAGGTTGTTTTGGCAGAAATCAAAAAAGACGGTCAAACGACCCTTGAAACACGCAGAAAATTAGCGGCTAAAGTTTTCCGACATACAGCTGCTTATGATGCGTTGATCGGTCAATATTTGACTGATGCTGTGGGCGAAAAAGAGCCTGAAAACCTAACACTTACTTATACGCGCAAACAAGATCTACGCTATGGCGAAAATAGTCATCAAGAAGCTGCGTTTTATCAGTCTGCTTTACCAGTGGAATACTCAATTGCACGTGCAGAACAATTGCACGGGAAAGAACTTTCTTTCAATAATATTCGCGATGCAGATGCTGCTTTACGTATCATGAGAGAATTTACAGAACCGACAGTCGTTGCATTGAAACACATGAATCCATGTGGCATCGGAAGCGGGGAGACGATCTTCTCAGCTTGGGAAGCTGCTTATGCTGCTGATCCAGTATCGATCTTTGGCGGGATCATCGTGTTGAATCGTGAAGTCGATTTGGCTACTGCCCAAGCAATGACTCAATTGTTTTTGGAAATCATCATCGCTCCTAGTTTTAGTGAAGAAGCACTTGCTGTTTTGAAAACCAAGAAAAATCTCCGCTTGTTACAAGTTGATTTCGCAAATGTGGCGGAAAGTGCCAATGAAATGGTATCAGTCCTTGGTGGTTTATTGATCCAACAAGATGATGTTGCAATGGAAGAACCAGAAAGTTGGACTGTCGTAACTGATCGCCAACCTACGAAAGAGGAAGAAGCTGCGATGGCTTTTGCATGGAAAGCGGTAAAACACGTTAAATCTAATGCTATCGTTGTAGCCAATCAGCAGCAAACTCTTGGTATTGGCGCAGGTCAAATGAATCGTGTCGGTTCAGTCAAGCTTGCGATCGAACAGGCAGGGGAAAAAGCAGAAACCGCAGCTTTAGCAAGTGATGCGTATTTCCCAATGGATGACTCTGTCGAATACGCTGCGAAGCATGGTATCAAAGCGATCATCCAACCTGGTGGAAGTATCAAAGATCAAGCGTCGATCGACATGGCAAATAAACATGGCATTGCGATGGTATTTACTGGCGTACGCCATTTTAGACACTAAGAGGGAGCGAATAAAATGAAATGTTTAGTTATTGGCTCCGGCGGACGGGAACATGCAGTCAGTAAGAAACTTGCAGCTAGCCCGTTGGTCGAAGCGGTATATTGTGCCCCTGGAAATCCGGGGATGAAAAAAGACGGGATCAGACTAGTGGATCTTGCGGAAACAGATCATGAAAAACTGATTGGATTCGCTCAAACTGAAGGCATCGCATGGACGTTCGTAGGTCCAGAGGTTCCCTTACTTAATGGGATCGTTGATGATTTCCAAGCAGCTGGACTAGCTATTTTTGGTCCAACGAAATCAGCGGCATTGATCGAAGGTTCAAAGAGTTTTGCTAAAGAACTGATGGCACGTCAAGGAATTCCCACCGCAGATTCACAAACTTTTACAAGTTTTAGTGAAGCGAGAACCTACATTGAAACAAAAGGTGCGCCAATCGTCATCAAAGCAGATGGATTAGCTGCTGGTAAAGGGGTCGTTGTGGCAGAAACACTTGAAGACGCAGTCAACGCCGCTTCAGAGATGTTAGAAAATGATCGATTTGGTGCGAGTGGGCAGCGAATCGTCGTAGAAGAATTTTTGTCTGGCGAAGAATTTTCTTTACTTGCTTTTGTTCGCGACACAGAGGTTTATCCAATGGTGATCTCGCAAGATCATAAACGAGCTTATAATGAAGATAAAGGGCCAAATACTGGTGGAATGGGCGCGTATACACCTGTACCGCAAATTCCTCAATCAGTGGTCGATCAGGCGATCGAAGAAGTGTTGAAACCAGCAGCACAAGGCATGAAAGAGTTAGGACGCTCATTTACAGGTATTTTATATGCTGGTTTGATTGCTACGACTGATGGTCCGAAAGTGATCGAGTTCAATGCTCGTTTTGGTGATCCGGAAACGCAAGTTGTCTTGCCTCGCCTGAAAAGTGATTTAGCAGAAATTATTGATCGTCTGTTATCAGACAAACCGATCGAGTTGACCTGGGAAACTGAAGGATGTCGCCTAGGTGTGGTGGTGGCGGCAGAAGGTTATCCAGGAACTTATCAAAAAGGTACGTTACTCCCAGATTTTTCATCTGACACAGAAGTTTCAGTCTATTATGCTGGGGTCGAGGAAGAATCAGGAGATCTGGTAAGCTCAGGAGGGCGTATCTATCTGGTAGAAGCAAGTGGTCAAACCATCGAAGAAGCGCAAGAAAAAATATACTCTGTTTTAAAAGTCAAGAATACTGACCATACTTTCTATCGGACGGACATCGGCTCTAAATCCTTGATGCCAAAGTAAAAGCTGTGTAAAAAGATAAAACTATTTTTTGCTGAAAAGGAAAAATAGTTTTATTTTTTTTGAAGCCTTTTCATGGTGGTTATGGTAAAATCGAGGTGGTAAGAAAGGATGAGATTTGATGAAAAAGATTCGTTTAGGGGCTTCTGACCAGCTCGTATCCTCCGTCATTTTAGGCTGTATGCGTTTGAATGGTTCTGAACAACCTGAGAAAGTGATTGAAACAGCTTTTGAAAATGGCATCAACTTTTTTGACCATGCGGATATTTACGGTGGTGGGGACTGTGAAACGATTTTTGCTCAAGCGTTAGCAAAAACTTCGCTAAAACGTGATGAATTATTTATCCAAACAAAGTGCGGGATCGTCCCAGGAGTGATGTTTGATTTTTCAAAAAAACATATCATTCAATCCGTGGAAGATAGTCTTCGTCGATTGAACATGGAGTATGTCGACGCATTATTACTTCACCGTCCAGATACATTGGTTGAACCAGAAGAAGTGGCTGCGGCTTTTGATGAACTGGAGCAATCTGGGAAAGTTCGTTTCTTCGGTGTGAGCAATCAAAAACCGATGCAAATCGAATTGTTGAAAAAATATGTCCGTCAACCGTTGTTGGCGAATCAATTGCAGTTTGGTCTTAAACACTCAGAAATGATCGATCAAGGAATCCATGTGAATATGACTGATGAAGCAAGTGTGGACCATGATGGCAGTATCTTAGATTACTCACGTTTACATGACATGACGATCCAAGCGTGGTCGCCATATCAATATGGTTTCTTTGAGGGAGTGTTTATCGGCAACGAGAAATTCCCTGAATTAAATCAGTCGTTAGAAGAACTGGCAGAAAAATATCAGACAACACCAACTGGTTTAGCTTCTGCTTGGATCTTACGTCATCCAGCTAATATGCAAGTCATTGCTGGAACGATGAATCTTAAGCGAATTGAAGAAATCGCTAAAGCATCAACGATCGATATGACTAGAGAAGATTGGTATGCACTATACCGCGCAGCTGGCAACATTTTGCCATAAAACAAAAGATATCATTGACCGACTCTCTGTTTTTGGATGAGCAAGAGAGTCGGTTTTATAAAAAGAAAAAAACGATGAGTCGCATCGAAGAAAAGAGGAGAATCAATGGACAAAAACCTAAGAAATTTATTGCAAAATGAGAGAAAACACTTATATAGCGATTTTAGTGCAATACATAAAACACAACAAAAGCTTTATAAAGAGATCATCAAAGAACAAAATAATTTATTAAATAGATATCCTAAAAATGAAAGACAAGCAAGAGCACTCGTTGATGCAATCAATTCCTATGATGCTAAGGTAGATAAATGGGTTGTTAATGCCATGAAAATGGAGAAAATAGAGAAGCATATCAAAGGTATTCGCTTAAAATTACATGCAGGTATACAGCAACCGAGTAAGGCGTTTAAAAAAATGGGGTATCAAGAAAATTCAGCAATCAATCTGCTTGAGAAACGGAATGAGACTTTCTATCCGAAGGTATTCCATGGATTGATTGAAAAAGTCAGTTCTTTCCATAGCCCGGGTTTCACTTTCACTCATGGAGAAGCGAAAATTCCAGAAAAGGTTGACTTGGATTTAAGCAAAAAGACGCTCCAAGTTCGTAAAGATCGTTTGACAGCTGAACTGAAAGTGCTACATAAAGAAGTGCATGAATGGAAAAATGAATTAGAAGGATTAACGAAACAAGTGTTAAAGAGTCAGAAAGATATACAAAATCCCGATTTTCGAACGGACTTCATAACAGGGTTGGAATCTCATCATTCAATCGATAATATTACTAGACCAGTGCTCGATTCGGTCGAATCATTACATTCAAGTATGTTGAGTTACGGTGCTGCGTTGATTCATTTACATAAAAAAGACGAACAGCTCTTTGAAACTAGAGAAAAAATCAATAGCAGTAAGGAGTATGTTGAGGGTAGTAAGACCTTAAAAGAGTTGAATTATAAGCGTGGAGATGCGCTTGCAACTCTAACAAAAGTGCATAGAAACCACTATACGCCTAAAGTGTTAGGAGCCATTGATTATATAAGGAGTCAAGGAGCAGAAGTTGAGCGAGCGGTCAATGTACATAGACGATTAGATACTAAAAATAATATTCAAATTCGGCGAGACTTGCAAACTGGTGGTTCTTTTGCAGATCGGACTAATGCTGCGAAAGACCAAGCAAAAACGATGCAAAACAGACGGTTGGGAATTATTAATCAAGATAAAACTCGTAAGCCAAATGATAGTAAACAAAAAAGTGATCGTTGATAGGGATTGTGACGAATCAAACGAACAAGCAAAGATTAATACGAAAAAGCGAACATTTTTAAAAATGTTTGCTTTTTTTAACGAAAAGTTAATTAATGATAAAATACAGTTTTTTTATTATAAAAAGCTTGATTTTTTATTTGATTTACGTTAAATTACATGAGGTGCTAAAAATAAGCACGAAAAAAGAAGGTAATGTTCGTGTTTTGACGAATATAATCCCGAGAGGAAGATATGATGAAAGTATTTGATTACGAAGATATTCAACTAATTCCTAATAAATGTATCGTAAACAGCCGTTCAGAATGTGATACTACAGTGAAATTAGGTTCACATACATTTAAGATGCCTGTTGTACCAGCTAATATGCAAACGATCATTGATGAAACGATTGCGGAATTTTTAGCTGAAAATGGTTATTTCTATATCATGCATCGTTTTGAAGAAGAAACACGAATCCCGTTTATCGAAAAAATGAAAGAAAAAAACTTGATCTCTTCTATCAGTGTTGGTGTGAAGAAAGACGAGTATGCCTTTGTAGAAGAATTAGCAGCAAAATCTCTTGTGCCTGATTATATAACAATCGATATTGCTCATGGACACTCGAATGCTGTGATTGCGATGATCCAACATATCAAAAAGCATTTACCGGATACATTTGTGATTGCTGGGAATGTAGGGACACCAGAAGCGGTTCGCGAACTAGAAAATGCCGGCGCAGATGCAACTAAAGTGGGGATTGGCCCAGGAAAAGTGTGTATCACAAAAATCAAAACTGGTTTTGGTACTGGTGGCTGGCAACTAGCAGCGTTAAGATGGTGTGCAAAAGCAGCACGTAAACCAATCATTGCAGATGGCGGGATCCGCACACCTGGAGACGTGGCGAAATCTGTTCGTTTTGGTGCAACGATGGTGATGATCGGCTCATTATTTGCTGGACATGAAGAATCACCGGGAGAAACAAAAGTAGAAAACGGAGTTGTCTATAAAGAATACTTCGGCTCTGCTTCTGAATTCCAAAAAGGCGAGAAGAAAAACGTCGAAGGTAAGAAAATCTGGATCCAACATAAAGGATCATTGAAAGATACGTTAGTCGAAATGCAACAAGATTTACAATCTTCCATTTCATATGCTGGTGGACGCGATTTAGAATCGATTCGAAAAGTTGATTACGTGATCGTTAAAAACTCGATTTTTAATGGAGATACGATTTAATTCAAAAGAAAAGGATTGGTAGGAGAAATCTTACCAATCTTTTTTTTGATATTTTTATTTCTTTTGAAACTAAGCTACAATAGTAGAAAGTAAATTATTGGAGAATAAATATGTGGACGAAAGTAAACAAAAATAAAGGGTCTGCCTACCAACAGGTCATGGACCAGATCGTAAAGAAAATCGAAAGTGGTCAATTGCAGCCAGGGGATAAGTTGCCTTCTGAACGATTATTTGCTGATTTTTTTGGTGTGAATCGTACGACAGTCGTTCATGCGTTAGATGAGTTGAAGGGATTAGGTATCTTGGAAAGTCGCCGAGGGAGTGGGCGGTTTATTAGTTCTTTGACGTGGGGCGATTTTTCAGAACCAAGGATCGATTGGCGACAGCTGATTTCAGCTCGGTATGGAAAAATAGTCGATACTTATGGAGAAAAGGTCAAAGAGGCAAGTCGAAAATCTGATTTTTTAGATCTCTACTCAAGCGAGATGCCAGTTGATGTACTTCCAAATGTCGAAATGCCCAATTATACATTAGAAGGTATCATAAAAGAAGAACAAGCCGTTTCGGTGTTTGGCTATCAACCATTGATGGCGCAAATCAGAGAACGATTGGTGAAAACTAACGGATTTTCGTTTAAAAAAAGTCAACTGCTAGTCACTGGCGGAGGGCAACAAGCGATTTTTCTTATTTTACAGACGATTTTGTCAGTAGGAGATGCAATTGCTGTCGAATCACCCACCTTTTTTTACGGTTTACCTTTGTTCAAAGCCTTAGGTACAAGGTTATTTGGTATTCCGATGGATGAGCATGGGATTGATTTAGATCGTTTAGAAGAAGCCATTCTCAAACATAAAATCAAAGCGGTCTTGGTTAACCCTAACTTTCAAAATCCAACAGGTACAGTGATGTCTGCTGAAAGGCGCCAACATTTGGTCGCGCTTTGCCGCAAATATAAACTACCGATCATTGAAGATGACGTGTTTTTTGATTTAGCATTTTCTCCTGAAACACAAGCGGCTATCTCTCCGATCCATGCTATTGATCCAGAGAATGTTTTATATGTAGGTTCGCTATCTCGGCTTCTAGGGGAAACAACAAAAATCGGCTGGATCGTCGGTCCAGCTATTCTTATCCAACGATTATCTGAAGCGCAGAAAATGATGGACGTTTCTTTGAGTATCTTTACACAAATGGCCGCCACTGCGGTTTTTGATTCTTCGTTTGAACAGAATATGACAAGTCTTCGTCAAAGATTAGAAACGAACAGCCAACTTATACGGGAATGGATCGATTCCCAAGATTTCTTTCAATTAGCGCCTCTTTCGGGAGGTTACTACGCATGGTTGACTTGGAACGGTGGAAAAATGACTAAGGCATTAGCAGAAAGATTGTTGCGTGAGGGGGTAGGTGTAGCTCCAGGTTATCTTTTTGGTGAAGAAAAGGGGTTAAGGATCAACTATAGTCGTTTAGAAAGGCAACATCTTCCGTTGTTCATTGCACAAATGGATAAACTCCGTCGCTGGTTGGAGGAAGAAGGACATTAGAATACGCCGACAGAACGAAAAGAAGAGGTAACTTTAGTTATTTTTTCTTTTCGTTTTTGTTTTGTGAAAAAATTTCTCTAAAAATGGACGAATTGCTTATAAATCAAAAGAAATGTGCTGTTGTACAGGCTTATTGTTTGTAAAAAAGCCCTTAATAAGGATAAAATTAAAGTAGGTGATTTGTGTAATCACTCACTATTATGTAAAAAATTAATACAGTGGTTGTTAAAAGGTTGTAACAACTAGGATGCAGAAATGAAACGGTTGTTATAATAGTGGAAGATCATCTCTTTGTTCTTTTAGGAAAAATGTAAACCGCTTACTACATTGTGATTGCCTTCACTATTTCAACAGAGATAGCGATTGTTATAATTTTTTTAAATGGTGAAAATTTGTGCTTAAAGCTTGTATTTCGGAGGAATACATGATAATTTATTAGTGAAGCCGGAGAAATAGTGATACAGATATCGTCACTGTTTCAACGCGGAATGAAGAGAGTTTCTTATAGATGAGAGAGGAATGTGTGATAAATGGCAAACAAGAAAACACCTATCGACTTCCAAGCGTTGCTTGAAGAAGTCAATTCAGATTTTCCGGTATACCAAGCACTTGATCAAGATGGGAAAGTAGTTAACCCTGATCTTGTTCCAGATTTAACAGATGAAGAGTTAGTAGAATTGATGACTAGCATGGTTTGGTCTCGTGTATTGGATCAACGTTCTACAGCATTGAACCGTCAAGGACGCTTAGGATTCTTTGCGCCAACAGCCGGTCAAGAAGCAAGTCAATTAGCTAGTGCCTTCGCATTTGATAAAGAAGATGTACTATTACCAGGTTACCGTGATGTTCCACAATTGATCAAACACGGCTTACCTTTATCTCAAGCATTTTTATGGTCTCGTGGACATGCAGCTGGGAACTTCTATCCAGAAGAATTGAAAGCTCTACCACCACAAATCATTATCGGTGCTCAATACGTCCAAGCAGCAGGTGTTGCATTAGGACTTAAAAAACGTAACAAGAAAAATGTTGTCTTCACTTATACAGGTGATGGCGGTTCTTCTCAAGGTGATTTCTATGAAGCAATCAACTTTGCTGGTGCTTACCATGCGAATGCAGTCTTCTACATCCAAAACAACGGATTTGCGATCTCAACACCTCGTGAAAAACAAACAGCAGCTAAAACATTAGCGCAAAAAGCAGTAGCAGCTGGAATCCCTGGTATCCAAGTGGATGGTATGGACCCATTAGCTGTGTACACTGTTTCAAAAATGGCACGTGACTGGGCAGTATCTGGTAACGGTCCAGTATTGATCGAAACATTGACTTACCGTTATGGTCCACATACATTATCAGGTGATGACCCAACTCGTTACCGTGAAAAAGATGTTGACGATGAATGGCAATTGAAAGATCCATTGATCCGTTTCCGTAAATACCTAACTGAAAAAGGATTATGGAGCGAAGAAAAAGAAGAAGCAGTAATCGAACAAACAAAAGAAGAAATCAAAGCAGCGATTGCAGAAGCTGATAAAGTTCCAAAACAAAAAGTTTCAGATTTCTTGAAAAATATGTTCGAAGAAACACCACAAACAATCAAAGAACAAATTGCAATCTATGAAGCGAAGGAGTCGAAATAACCATGGCACAAAAAACAATGATTCAAGCAATCACAGATGCCTTAGCACTTGAACTTGAAAACGACGAAAACGTACTCGTTTTTGGTGAAGATGTCGGCAAAAACGGAGGCGTATTCCGTGCAACAGAAGGATTGCAAGAAAAATTCGGCGAAGATCGCGTATTTGACACTCCTTTAGCAGAATCAGGTATTGCCGGATTAGGTTTCGGTTTAGCACTTGAAGGATTCCGTCCCGTTCCTGAAATCCAATTCTTTGGATTTATCTTTGAAGCGATGGATGAAGTTGTCGCACAAATGGCTCGTACAAGATACCGTATGGGTGGTACAAGAAATATTCCAGTAACGATCCGTTCACCATTTGGTGGTGGTGTCCATACACCAGAATTGCACTCAGATAACTTGGAAGGATTGATTGCTCAATCACCTGGTATCCGTGTAGTAATTCCATCAAACCCATATGATGCAAAAGGATTATTGATTGCTTCTATTAGAAGTAATGACCCTGTTGTCTTCTTGGAGCATATGAAACTTTATCGTTCATTCCGTGAGGAAGTGCCAGATGAAGCATATGAAGTGCCATTAGACAAAGCAGCAGTGACTCGCGAAGGAACAGATGTATCGATCATCACTTACGGTGCAATGGTTCGTGAAGCAATCAAAGCCGCAGACAATCTTGAAAAAGAAGGAATTTCTGTTGAAATCGTTGACCTAAGAACAGTTGCTCCTTTAGATGTGGAAACTATCATCAACTCTGTTGAAAAAACAGGCCGTGTCGTTGTCGTTCAAGAAGCACAACGTCAAGCAGGTGTAAGCACTCAAGTGATTTCTGAAATCTCTGAGCGTGCGATTCTTTCATTAGAAGCTCCAATCGGACGCGTTTCTGCGCCAGATACTGTTTTCCCATTCGGTCAAGCAGAAAACATTTGGTTACCAAATGCTTCTGACATCGAAGCAAAAGTTAAAGAAATCGCAGAATTTTAAGGAAAGAAAGGACGTTAAACCCCATGGCTTACCAATTTAAATTACCTGATATCGGTGAAGGTATCGCAGAAGGTGAGATCGTTAAATGGTTTGTTCAACCAGGCGATACGATCAATGAAGACGATACATTATTAGAAGTTCAAAATGACAAATCAGTGGAAGAAATTCCATCTCCAGTAACAGGAACAGTTAAAAGCATCGTTGTTCCAGAAGGTACAGTTGCCAATGTTGGCGATGTATTAGTAGAAATCGATGCACCAGGACATGAAGACAATGAAGGTAGCGAAGGCGTTGCAGCAACTGAGCAAACACCTGAAAAACCAGCTGCTGAACCAACAACAGAAAGTTCATCTGCATCAGCAGGAGCTTCTGAAGGCGGCGTATTCCAATTCAAATTACCTGATATCGGCGAAGGTATCGCAGAAGGTGAAATCGTTAAGTGGTTTGTGAAAGCCGGCGACACGATCAATGAAGACGATACGTTATTAGAAGTACAAAATGATAAATCAGTGGAAGAAATTCCATCACCAGTGACAGGAACAGTCAAAAACATCGTTGTTTCAGAAGGTACAGTTGCGAATGTTGGTGACGTCCTTGTTGAAATCGATGCACCTGGACACAACAGTGCACCTGCAAGTAAACCTGCTGAATCTGCAACATCAGAAACAAAAGTTGAAACTTCAGGTTCTTCAAGCGTAGCAGAAGCAGCTGATCCAAACAAACGTGTTCTAGCTATGCCATCTGTTCGTCAATTTGCTCGCGAAAAAGACGTAGATATCACTCAAGTTGCAGCAACTGGAAAAGGCGGACGTGTGACAAAAGAAGATATCGAAAACTTCTTATCAGGCGGAGGCGCTTCAGCACCTGCTGAAAAACCAGCTGAATCAGCTGCACAAACAGAAGCACCTGCTGAAAAACCAGCAGAAACAAAAGCAGCTCCAGCGAAAGCATTCAAATCTAACTTAGGCGACTTAGAAGAACGTGTAGCATTGACTCCGACACGTAAAGCAATCGCCAAAGCAATGGTCAACAGCAAACAAACAGCTCCTCATGTGACATTACATGATGAAGTAGAAGTAACTAATCTTTGGGATAACCGTAAGAAATTCAAAGAAGTTGCAGCTGCTAATGGCACGAAATTAACGTTCTTGCCTTATGTTGTCAAAGCATTGACTGCTACAGTGAAGAAATTCCCAATCTTGAATGCTTCAATTGATGATGCAAAACAAGAAATCGTTTATAAAAACTATTACAACATCGGTATTGCAACAGATACAGACCACGGTTTGTATGTACCGAATGTGAAAGACGCTGACCGTAAAGGCATGTTTGCGATCGCAGACGAAATCAACGAGAAAGCGAAACTTGCACATGATGGTAAGCTAGCTGCTGATGATATGCGTAACGGTACGATCACGATCAGTAACATTGGTTCAGTTGGTGGCGGCTGGTTCACACCAGTAATCAACTACCCAGAAGTAGCAATCTTAGGGGTAGGAACAATTGCTCAACAACCAATCGTCAATGCTGAAGGTGAAATCGTTGTTGGTCGTGTAATGAAATTATCATTGAGTTTCGATCACCGAATCGTCGATGGTGCGACAGCACAACAAGCAATGAATAACATCAAACGTTTATTAGCTGATCCAGAGCTATTAATGATGGAAGGATGAGAAACAAATGGTAGTTGGAGATTTTGCTGTTGAATTAGATACAGTTGTAATCGGTGCGGGACCTGGTGGCTATGTAGCTGCCATCCGCGCTGCTGAAATGGGCCAAAAAGTAGCGATCATCGAAAGAGAATACATTGGCGGCGTTTGTTTGAACGTTGGATGTATCCCTTCTAAAGCATTGATTGCTGCGGGTCATCATTATCAAGAATCACTTGATTCATCAATGTTTGGTGTGACAAGTGAAAACGTCACTCTTGATTTTACAAAAACACAAGAGTGGAAAGACAACAAAGTAGTAAAAACATTGACTTCAGGTGTCGGCTACTTGTTGAAAAAACACAAAGTTGAAACGATTGAAGGGGAAGCATTCTTCGTAGATGATCATACATTGCGTGTGATCCATCCGGATTCTGCTCAAACTTACTCATTCAACCATGCAATCGTAGCAACAGGTTCACGCCCAATCGAAATCCCAGGATTTAAATTTGGCGGTCGCGTGTTAGATTCTACTGGTGCCCTAGGTCTGACAGAAGTTCCTAAAAAATTCGTCATCATTGGCGGAGGAGTAATCGGTGCAGAACTTGGCGCAGCTTACGCAAACTTAGGTTCTGAAGTAACGATCCTTGAAGGTTCACCACAAATTTTACCAACGTATGAAAAAGACTTAGTAAAATTAGTTGAAGACGACTTCAAGAAAAAAGGCGTAACAGTCGTGACAAATGCAATGGCTAAAGAATCTGTTGACAATGGTGACAGCGTTACTGTCAAATATGCAGTAGACGGCAAAGAAGAATCAGTTACTGCTGACTACGTGATGGTCACAGTTGGTCGTCGTCCAAACACTGAAGATATGGGCTTAGAACAAGCCGGTGTTGAAATCGGTGAACGTGGTTTGATCCCAGTGGACAACCAAGGACGTACGAATGTATCAAACATCTTTGCAATCGGCGATATCGTTCCTGGTGCAGCTTTGGCTCACAAAGCAAGCTATGAAGCGAAAATCGCAGCAGAAGCAATCTCTGGTAAAAAAGTTGCTGTTGACTACAAAGCAATGCCAGCTGTTGCCTTTACTGATCCTGAATTAGCATCAGTAGGGATGACGATCAAAGAAGCAAAAGAAGCTGGACTAGAAGCAACTGCCTACAAATTCCCATTCTCAGGGAACGGTCGTGCGTTATCATTAGGTAAAACAGAAGGCTTTATCCGCTTAGTGACAACGAATGAAGACAATGTCATCATCGGTGCACAAATCGGCGGAGTCGGTGCGAGTGATATGGTTTCTGAACTTGCCTTGGCAATTGAGTCAGGTATGAACGCTGAAGATATCGCGTTGACGATCCATCCACATCCATCATTAGGTGAGATCACAATGGACGCAGCTGAATTAGCTTTAGGTTTACCAATCCACATTTAAACAAACAAAACAGCTTTCTCTTAGATGAGGAAGCTGTTTTTTTATTGCCCTTTTATTTATTATAAAAATATTATGTAAACTATATTAGAAAGAGAAACCATTTGGAAGAAGACTTCTTCCTATGATAAACTGAAGAAGATGAAATGAATAGGAGAAATCGTAAATGAATGAATATCAATATCCTTTAGATCTAGATTGGACGACCGAAGAAATGGTTATCGTGATGAACATGTGGGAAAGCCTCGAAAAAGCAAATGAACAGGGGATCAATAACCAAGAGTTTCTAAAAACGTATCAAGAATTCAAAACGGTGATCAAATCGATCGGAGAAGAAAAACGTTTAGGGCGTGAATTTGAGAAAGCATCAGGTTATTCACTTTACCGTACAGTCCAAGCAGCAAAGAAAAATACGAACAAAATGTTAAAAATGAATGGGTGAGACGATGGGAAAAATGATTGAAGAGATAATCAGCTGGTTGATCGCAGCGAAAGAAAAGATCATCCTAGCGCAAAATGAGCAACTAATGATCGATGAAAAAACCAATCGTAAAGATTTAGTTACAAACATGGATCGCGAAATCCAAGCTTTTCTGATCGAGAAGATCCATTCAGCCTACCCTCAGGCAAAGGTATTGGCAGAAGAAGAAGGATATAGTGACTTACCTGATTTAAGCGGACAAGTCTTTATCATTGATCCCATCGATGGTACGTTGAATTTTGTTGTGCAAGGCGAAAACTTCTGTATCATGCTCGCTTACTATGAAGATGGTATTGGTCAATTAGGTTTTATCTATGATGTTATGCGGGATGAGTTGTATTGGGGCGGTAAGGAAATTGGTGTTTACAAAAATGATATAAAATTACCTCAACCAAAAGATCTTCCCCTTGAAAAAGGGTTAGTAGCGATCAATAGTTATCTTTTTGGTCATGATCGTTTCAATATCCACGCAATCGGTGAACAAAGCATCGGCGTTCGGATGTGTGGCTGTGCAGGGTTGGAATTGATTGCGATGCTAAAAGGAAACCATATTGGCTATATTTCTAATTTAAGCCCTTGGGACTACGCAGCAGGCAATGTGTTACTCGATGTATTTGGTATGAAATACAGCGGCTTTTCTGGTGATCCGTTAACGTTTCATGGAAGAGAATATTACTTAGCCGCAACACCGACAGCTTATGAAACGATTCTTGAGATGCTTGAATTTGAATAGTTTAGAGATATAGCCTTGTTTACTTTAATGTCAATAAGCTGAGAACCATTGGATTTTTTACTTTAGGATGGTTTTTAGCTTATTTTTGTTGATTACTTATAATTTAATCGAGTAAACAATCGATATTTTTTAAGTGAAACGCTGTTTATTTTTCATAAATTCGGATTTTTCGAGCTGTTTTGATTATAAAAATGGGTAAATTATTAATTTTCTCGAAAAAATGAAAACATTTCACTATATTTCATGAAAAAAGTTTGGTATAATAAACAGTCGAGTAAAATTGCCCTGTGATAAAGAATCGATAAAAAAGGAGTTACTTAAATTGAATAAAAGAAATGACATCCGTAACGTAGCGATCATCGCCCACGTTGACCACGGAAAAACTACATTGGTTGATGAACTATTAAAACAATCTGACACATTAGATGCCCATACTCAATTACAAGAACGTGCGATGGACTCAAACGCACTTGAACAAGAACGTGGAATCACGATCTTAGCCAAAAATACAGCGGTTGATTATAAAGGAATTCGTGTAAACATCATGGACACACCTGGACACGCGGACTTCGGTGGTGAAGTAGAGCGTATCATGAAAATGGTTGATGGTGTTGTATTGGTCGTTGATGCCTATGAAGGTACGATGCCACAAACACGTTTCGTATTGAAAAAAGCCTTAGAACAACATATCACACCAATCGTTGTTGTGAACAAGATCGACAAACCATCTGCACGTCCAGAGTTTGTCGTAGATGAAGTATTAGAATTATTTATCGAATTAGGCGCAGACGATGATCAATTGGATTTCCCAGTGATCTACGCATCTGCTTTAAACGGAACATCAAGCTTGTCTGATGATCCAGCTGATCAAGAACCAACAATGGCACCGATTTTTGATACGATCATCGATGCGATCCCAGCACCGATCGACAACAGCGAAGAACCTTTACAGTTCCAAGTATCATTACTTGACTACAATGATTACGTTGGACGTATCGGTATCGGCCGTGTTTTCAGAGGGAAAATCAAAGTGGGTGATCAAGTAGCCTTGATCAAACTTGATGGCACCGTGAAAAAATTCCGTGTCACAAAACTATTTGGTTTCTTTGGCTTACAACGTCTAGAGATCCAAGAAGCAAAAGCCGGTGACTTGATTGCCGTATCAGGGATGGAAGATATCTTCGTTGGGGAAACAGTCACACCAGTTGACCAACAAGATGCGTTACCAGTCTTGCATATCGATGAACCAACATTACAAATGACTTTCTTAGTGAATAACTCACCATTTGCTGGTCGTGAAGGTAAATATGTAACATCACGTAAAATCGAAGAACGTTTGATGGCTGAATTGCAAACAGACGTATCTTTACGCGTAGAACCAACAAACTCACCAGATGCTTGGACAGTTTCAGGTCGTGGGGAACTTCATTTATCGATCTTGATCGAAAACATGCGTCGTGAAGGCTATGAATTACAAGTGTCACGTCCAGAAGTTATCGAAAGAGAAATCGATGGCGTGAAATGTGAACCGTTTGAACGTGTTCAAATCGATACACCAGAAGAATATATGGGAAGTGTCATCGAATCATTGAGCCAACGTAAAGGTGAAATGCAAGACATGGTCCATACAGGAAATGGTCAAATCCGTTTGACATTCTTGACACCTGCACGTGGATTGATCGGTTACTCAACAGAGTTTCTTTCAATGACTCGCGGTTACGGAATCATGAACCACACATTTGACCAATATCTTCCAATGCTTCCTGGCCAAATCGGCGGACGTCACCAAGGTGCATTAGTGTCTATCGATACAGGAAAAGCTACAACGTATTCAATCATGAGTATTGAAGAACGTGGTACGGTATTCGTTGAACCAGGTACAGAAGTCTATGAAGGCATGATCATCGGCGAAAACAGCCGTGACAATGACTTGACTGTCAACATCACAAAAGCAAAACAAATGACTAACGTCCGTTCTGCAAACAAAGACCAAACGTCAGTGATCAAGAAACCAAAACAATTGACACTTGAAGAATCATTAGAATTCTTGAATGACGATGAATACTGTGAAGTAACACCAGAAAACATCCGCCTAAGAAAACAAATCTTAGAAAAAAATGCGCGTGAAAAAGCATCTAAAAAGAAAAAATAATCGTGATGATCGAACCTCAGAAAACAATCTCTGAGGTTCGTTTTTTTTGTATCTTTAAAACTAAATGAAGATTAGACCTTTTTCTTGATAAATAGAGATAAATAACGCTGTTCTTTCAATTTTTTCCAGTTGAAATAGAAAAAATGGCGTTATCAAAAAAAGTTTTTCGTTTTAAACTTAACAAAGTAAAGTTTACCTATATTTATAGATATGGAGGGAAGGTGAGACCAAACGAAAAAAAGACAAAACCACGCTTCTGATTGAAAGATAAAATAGTAAGTGTAAACATTTGAGAAGGAGGAGCGATGTCTTTAGATGAGAGAAATAGATACCAGATAACTAGCAACGCTCCTCCTGATGGGTAAGATCGAAGGAGGAACGTAAGGTGAGTATACGGAGAAAGATAATACATAGTGTTTTAGTTGGGGGTATGTTGTTAGGGAACTTGAATGGAGTGATTGTTCAAGGTGTCTCTGTAACAAATACGAATCAAACGGAAGAAACAAAACAAATAAAAGAAGTAGAAACACAAAAAAAGAAGAAAACACAAACACAAGAAAGCGAAACTCAATCAACAAAAGATTCCAAACAAAATACAAAAACGAAAAAAACAGAACAATCTTCTGAAAGTAAAACTGCTAAAAAAGTAGTTGCAGTTGCTAATAATCCAAAAGATAATATTCCTAGTGGCATCAACCCTATAACTGATTTAGCTTATATTCAAATGGCAAATGAAAGAGGAAAAACGATACAAGAGGATTTAAAAAATAGTTCAATTGATTTCTCAAAATCAAAAGTCGAAATTGGGGAGGAAGTTGTGCTTGAGGGATTTAGTTATAGTGTAGTATATGTTCAAGCCATTATGATGGATGCACTGAATACACAAGGTTCAGGTGAATATTGGGCCTCGGTTGAATCTGAGAGCGGTAACTGGGAAATGAAATTAAGTGCTAAGCGAACTGATACTATCCAAGGAGAACTTACTGCCACATTTAAACGATTAAAATATAGTAGCTCAGATAGGGAAGAAATTTTTCGTTTTCCAAGAATCTATTATTCCGTATTAATGACTTTAGTGGGAACATTTGAATATACGTTCGAAAAACAAATGCCTACGGCTGAGAGTATTATTGGTAAGTTGGAAGCGAGTGTTAAGGATGGCTCGCACACATTAATGCAAGAAGCAAAAGTTCCTTCACCGGAAATGTTTGTAAAGGTCGAGAATAGTCGCGGAAATATCAATTACGAATGGTCGACAGCCCCAGATACAAGTAAAGTGGGTGATCAAACGGCGAAAGCAATTGTATCGGACGAAACCGGAAGAAAGGCAGAGATTCAAGTGCCAATCACAGTAACTCCGCTACCAGTTGAAATCAAGGCAAAACCAGGACCATTTGACATTTATCAGTATGATTTGATGCCTGACGCAGAAGATTATTTTGAAATCACAAATAAGTATGGAACATATAATGTGGAATGGATCAATAACGCTAATACGAATTTGGCTGGTACACAGTCTTGGCAAGCAAAAGTAACGACTTCCGATGGTCGTGAAGCAACTGCTTCAGTTCCAATGGAAGTTAAACCGCATGAAGGCTTGAAAGTTAATCTAAAACCAATCGAGGATCGAAGCCTCGGTTATAGCTACCCGACATTTGAATCCAATTTTAGAGATTATATTGATTCAGTCACCATGCATGGTGACACAGTTGAATTAAGAGATCTTGAATTTATTCCAGAAGAAAGTGTAGAAGCGGATTATCGTATAGGAGGTACTCAACTTCTCAAATTAACAGTTCAAACAAAGCATCCAAATAGCGGTGTGATGATTAAAGGAACTGGCGAGGTAACACTAAATGTGCTTTGGGATCATTCGATTTTAATGAAATCGATCAACGGTGAATCAGCAGGTTCCTTTTCTTTAAGGACGGACAATTCTGGAAAAGAAACGGCAAAAATTGTATTTGGTATGGGGATACCAACTTCCACAAATACAGCAGTTGGCCCGCAGACTTCTCCATTTTCGTTGTATTATTCGTTTGAAGTTTTACGCGGTGAAACAGTGGTTTATAGTCAAGAAGTGACAAATCGGGCAACATGGCAACAAATCATGGATAAATTTGGAGATTCCACTGGAACCATCGATGTACGTTATGATGATGTCATCAAAATCTATCACCCGGAACGGACACCGAGTAGTTCAGTCTTGATAATCGATGAAAAAGAACAGGATTATACCTATGATACTCCGTACGCTTATTATAAAATCACACCTTATGGATTTGATCCATTCCCAGTGCTCGAAGCAGAAGCATCACAAAAAAGCTTTGTTTTAGGAGAAAATACGAAAACGATTGATCCTGCTTCTTTACTAAAAAATGTGAAAATCAATGGTCGGGTGATCGATAGTAGTTTGTACGAAGTAGAATCATTGATCGATTTTGATACAAGCTCTATTGGAACGAGAAAGATGAAGTTGAAGGTGACAATGAATGATGGCCTTTCAGCCGAAGAATTTGAAGTCGATTATCAAGTGAAATGGGGCAGTACATTCGTCTTAAAAGGTCTGAATGATGCAACAGTCGGTGCATTTAGTCTGCTAAAAGAAAATGATCAGTGGGCTTTGCATGCCAGTCAAGGTGTGAGTGGCACGGACTTGAGTCAACCGGTCAACAATCACTTCGGTCGAGATACATACTATGGTATTGAAGTTATCGAAAATATTACGACAAAATTCCAATATAAAGTTTTAGGCAACCAGTCGATTGAAGAAGCAATCAATGGTTTCAACCAAGGTCAACCATTACCAGTCAAAGAAGGAGATGTCATCAAGGTTTATCACGCAGAACCAACTGGTAATAATTTATTGATGAAAGACGAGTTAGCAAAAGATTATACGATGGGTTCAAATGATGCCTACTATGAAGTAACTGCGCATGGCTTAGAACCGATCATCGCGATTTCAACGGATACTAAATCACAAGAATTTACTTTAGGTGATGATGCAACAGGAATCGATGGGGCACAGCTGATCAATCAAGTGACGATCAATGGCACCGAGCTTACGCCTGATTTGTACACGGTGAAGCAATTGGGGAACTTCGATACAACGACAGTCGGACAAAAGGAACTGGAAATCCAATTTGACACGAAAGACGGGGTAATATCGAAAGTTATCACGGTTCCGTATGAAGTGAAATGGGGTCGGACGATTGTGATGAAATCTAGTTCTGGTGGTTCCGCAGGTGTCTTCTCACTGCAAACGAACAATACGACCAGACAGTTAAGGATCCATCACGGTTTTGACTCACCATTAGATGAGCGATTAAGCACTGATTCAGCTCTTTACTATTCGATTGAAGTTTTACGAGGAGAAAGAGTCCAATATAGCCAAGAAGTCCCAGGACGGGTCACTTTACAAGAAGTCATCGATAATTTTGGGAATGGCACGCAAGCGGTCAATGTTCAGATCGATGATATCATCAAGATCTATCATCCGCAAAAATCTGCTGGAAGTTCTGTATTGATGGTGGATGAACTAGAAGAAGATTTTACATACGGGTCAGACTATGCTTATTACAGAGTAACGACGTATGGCTTTGAAGCACTACCGGTCATGGAAGTGCATGGCGCAAATAAAGCGTTTTACTTAGCCGAAGATGTAACTGATGCGTTAGATGCTGATTTACTTGATCGAGTGACGATCAACGGTAAGACGGTTGATCCAGAAGAATATACGATCGAGCGACGTTCAGAAATCGATACAACGACTGTCGGAGAGAAAACCGTAAGTATGCGTGTGCGAATGAACGATGGCTTATCAAGCGTTCAACTGGATGTTCCTTATCAGGTCAAATGGGGTAGCACATTTGTCCTAAAAGGGGAAGAAAAAGATGGTGCAAGAGGAATCGTTGGTTCCTTTACTCTTTTAAATCAAAATGATGAGTTGGCTATTTATGCAACTAAAGGACAAGAAGAGACTGAGTTGAATGCACCAGTGAATACCGCTTTTGGTCGTAATACTTATTATCGCATCGATATTTTAGCGGACCCTAAAAATAAAACCAATTCTCTATTCCCAGATAATATCAAATATACGTACGAAGTTGCTGGAAATCAAACGGTTCGTCAAGCAATCCAAGGGTTCAATAATGGGCAACCTTTAGCTGTAGAAGAAGGCGATATTTTCCGAGTGTATCATGCAGAAACAGAAAACCAAAACTTATTGATGTGGGATGATATCGTCAAAAATTATACAGCCGGTTTGAACTATGCGTATTACGAAGTCAAGAATGGCGAATTTGAACCGATCACAATGATTCATGCAGATGTGTCAAGCCAAGAACTCGTTTTAGGTGAGGATGCAAGTGAAGTAGACGTTACTGCTTTGGTTGAGAATGTTGCCTTCAATGGGCAAAGCTTGAATACTGAACTGTATAAAGTGGAGCAAATCGAATCATTTGATACGCGCACGACAGGAGAAAAAACTGTCAGTGTCAAAGTATCAACTGCGGATGGTGTTTCTTCAACGGACATCGAAGTGCCTTATGAAGTGAAATGGGGCAGTACGATCCATTTGAAAAATCGCAAAGGAGAAACGGTAGGCTCATTCGGTTTGGTTAAGAAAGATAAAAAAATCGAGATCCAATCAGTTCAAGGAACAGATCGGACAGTGCTGAAAAATCGTGTGACTGAGTACGATGATACTGAAGTTTATTATGGAATCGAGCTTCTCAATGAACGCAAGCAAAGCAAATATCAATACGAGGTACGTGGCACGCAAACGATCGAACAAGCAATCGCACGTTTTAATACAGGAAGCCCATTAGCAGTGACTGTTGGCGATATTGTGAAAGTATACCACGTAGACACAAGCAACAATCTATTGATGGCAGAAGAAACCGAACGTAATTATACGTATGGCAGTAATTTCGCGTACTATAAAGTCACAGATTATGGCTTTGAACCCACAGGTGAATTAACAGTAGAATCTGCTCAAGTTTCGATCGCACAAGGAGCTGAAAGAGTTGACCTGAAATCGCTCGTAAAAGAGGTCAAAGTCAATGGGCGTGCAGTTCCTAAGAACTTCTACACGGTTTCTTTAGATCCAACATCAGAAATCGATACAGAGACGATGGGCAGTCGCTTTGTTTCTATAGATGTCAAAGTGGATCGCAGCTATGGCAGTTTATCTACTCGAACAGAGTCCACATATGAAATCGTCGAACCTGGTCAAGAAACAACGCCACAAGAAGATGATCCGAATGCAGAGGAAGGTGCTGACGGACAAGGTACCGGCGATTCTACAAATGATTCTGGTACTTTAGGTGATGCATCCGGTGAGGGCTTAGGTGAAGCCGCAGGAGCAGCAGGGGATGAGAGTAAATTGCCACAAACAAACCAAACGATCAATCGCTTCCTACCATATATTGGTATCTGTCTTTTAGCCATGGTTGGACTTGTATTGTGGAAGAGAAAAACAGCTAACAAGAATTAGTTTCATAGAGAGTCAGCAACAATAAAAATGACAAGCAAACAGTCGAAAGAGCGAAAGTAACCGATACTTTAGCATTCTTTCGACTGTTTTTTTAATTTGAGTCATGAAGACTAAATTCTAAAACGAAATAAATGAATCTTAAAAGGAAAAAAGCAAAATCAACAACACGCTATTGAATCGCTAGCTGTGGAGAACTAAAAGAAACAAAAAATGAAAGCAAGAATACCAAGAAGAATTTTTAAAAGAACTTTTAAAAGACTCTAAAAGTGTGGTTTTTAGTTTCACAATAAGCATTTTGTTTCACAGAGTAAAACTTGCTCTTATAAGCAGAGAGAAGTAAAATAGATAGTGCATGTTTGACAAGAGATTCGCAGAAATGCGTAATTAATAGATGGATCGAACGATAAATGGTTGAATGGATAAAAATAAATAGAAAAAGAGGAGGGCGCATATGGAGCAGTTATTAAAAAAATATTTCGGCTATGAGCTTTTCCGCCCAGGTCAAAAAGAGATCATTGAGAAAATCATGAATCAAGAAGATGTCTTAGGCATCATGCCCACAGGAAGTGGAAAATCGATTTGCTATCAGCTGCCCGCGCTAGCCTTAGAGGGGCTGACGATCGTCGTTTCTCCTTTGATTTCGTTGATGAAAGATCAAGTGGATGCAGCGAATCAACTAGGGATCGCGGCGACATTTATCAATAGCTCCTTAGATGGCTATGAAGTGGCACAACGGTTTCGTTTATTAGATACGGATCAGTATCAGTTGCTGTATGTTGCGCCGGAACGATTTATCATGCCTGATTTTATCCAAGCGATGAATCGGTGGTCGGTTCGTTTGATCGCAATCGATGAGGCACATTGTATTTCACAATGGGGACATGATTTTAGACCGAGTTATTTGCAAATGGCGAATACCTTGGAAAATCTTTCTCAGCGACCGACAATCGTTGCTTTAACGGCGACAGCGACTGTTCCCGTAGCAAATGATATCAAAAGACTTTTAAAAATCCCTGAAAAGAATCATATCCAAACTGGCTTTGCGCGAGAAAATCTGCGGTTGCAAGTGATCAAAGATCAGAAAAAAGAACAATATTTGGTCGAATATTTAAAAGTCAATCAAAATCAGTCAGGGATCATCTATGCAGCCACCCGAAAAGAAGTGGATCGGTTGTACCAATTACTGACAAAATTTGGCTTTTCCGTTGGACGTTATCATGGTGGGATCTCAGAAAGAGAACGGACGGAAATGCAAGAAGCCTTTCTCTATGATCGTATTCAGCTACTCGTTGCAACGAATGCTTTTGGTATGGGGATCAATAAAAGTAACATTCGTTTTGTGATCCATTATCAAATACCTGGTTCATTGGAAGCTTATTACCAAGAAGCTGGACGTGCGGGCAGAGATGGTTTGCCTAGTGAAGCCATTTTGCTATTTGCGCCACAAGACGTGCAGGTCCAAAAGTTTTTTGTTCAACAATCCCAACGAGAAGAAGAGCAAAAACATAAAGAATACGACAAGATCAAAGCCATGACAGAATATGTGCACATCGAGTCTTGCCTTCAAGAATATATCCTCGATTATTTTGGGGAAGTAAGTGAACCTTGTCAGCGTTGTGGAAATTGTTTAGATGATCGTGAACTGATCGATGTCACGACAGAAGCGCAGATGGTTTTATCTTGTTTGAAACGAATGGGTGAGAACTACGGCAAACAACTATTGATGAAAGTCCTCGCAGGATCAAAAGATCAGAAGATCAAGCAGTTTCAGTTTGATCGATTGTCTACGTATGGGCTATTAAAAAAACAATCACAAAAAAATATTTTACAGCTGATCGAATATTTGATCTCAAGTGGTTATTTACTAGCAGCTAGTGGAGAGTATCCTGTGTTGAAAGTCAGTGAATTAGGAGTACAAGTCCTTATGGGGAAAGTAACAGTCCATAAAAAAGAACCTAAAAAAGTACAACAGCTGTCTGATGATGAAACAGACGGATTATTTGAAGTATTGCGCCAGTTGAGGACCGACTTGGCTAGTGAAGCTGGTGTGCCACCTTATGTCGTTTTTTCAGATGCGACGCTAAAAGACATGAGTCGTAATCGTCCAAGTGATCGTTTAGCTCTTTTGCAAATCAAAGGGGTAGGTCAGAGTAAGCTGGATAAGTATGGCGAGGTGTTTTTACAAACGATCCAAGATTTCCAAGAAAGCGCTACGCAAAGTGATGGTAAAAAAACATAAAAAAAAGCCTAGATAAATCTAGGTTTACGCTCAGATAGGAACGAAAATATGCTATAATGAATGAACTTAGAAATGGAGGGAAAGACAAATGGATTCTCTTTCAAAAGAGACGGCACTCAATGTGTTGATCGATGAGGCGGATCGTATCAAGCGTTTGATTCAAAATCAAACAAACAGTCTTTGTATCTCGCAATGTAAAGCATTTGAAGAGGTGGTCGATACGCAAATGTATGGATTTTCTCAGCAAGTGAATTTTGCGATACGAGTAGGTATCATTGACAAACAAGAGGGGCAATTGATGCTCAGCGAGTTAGAACGTCAATTGAATCATTTATACAATGAAGTCTATCGAGAAAATTATGACAAAAAAGAAAGTGGCAAGGGGGAATAGGCTTGCCTAACAAGGTAAAAAAAAGGCATCTGTTGGATTATAGTATTTTGATCCCATATTTGATTTTATGTATCATCGGATTGATCATGGTTTATAGCTCTACGTCCTACTTACTATTAGCCAATGGCAATAATCCAGCATCATCCGTCATCAATCAAAGTATTTTTTGGGTGCTAAGTTTGAT
Organism: Enterococcus sp. DIV1298c; assembly: GCF_017316315.1. Taxonomy (NCBI): domain Bacteria; kingdom Bacillati; phylum Bacillota; class Bacilli; order Lactobacillales; family Enterococcaceae; genus Enterococcus; species Enterococcus sp. DIV1298c. Next base: position 57,605 of record NZ_JAFLWG010000007.1, read on the forward strand.
CGTCATCGCACTATTATACAAAATGAAGATCGGTGTATTGAAAAATCAGCGATTGATCATGGCGGCTATCGCAGTCTTGACGATTTTATTATTGATCGTCTTGTTTTTTGGGGAAGAACGAAATGGTGCCAAAGGTTGGCTTGAGATTGCCGGTTTTTCTCTCCAACCCGCAGAGTATTTGAAAATCATTGCTATTTGGTATCTCTCCTTCACATTGTCGCAACGACAAATGAGTGTGCAAAAAAACTTTATTGGGACCGTCAAACGTCCCTTGCTCTTAGTCCTTGCCCTGACAGCATTAGTTGCAAGTTTACCCGACTTCGGGAATGCAACGGTTATTTTTTTGATCATCATCGTGTTACTATTAGCTAGTGGTGTCAACTATCTGTATACCTTGATCGTTGGTGTCGGAGGAGTCATTTTTAGTATCGTAGCGATTTGGTTGATCAATGTGACCCAAGGGCGATTTTTCCCAGGGCGACTACAATATATTTATCATCGCTTTGAGATTTTCCAAAATCCTTTTTCTGACGAGTTGAATAGTGGACACCAAATGGTCAACGGCTATTATGCGATGTTCAATGGTGGACTATTCGGTCGCGGATTAGGAAATAGTATCCAGAAAAAAGGGTTTCTACAAGAGGCCCAAACCGACTTTATTTATGCCATTGTAGTAGAAGAACTAGGAGTGATCATGGGGATTTTGATTTTAGCCTTATTGATGTTCATGATTGCTCGTATCATTTTGGTGGGTATCCGCTCAAAAGATCCGTTCAATTCTTTACTATGTATCGGGATCGGTTCGATGTTTTTGATCCAAGTATTTGTCAACCTTGGCGGGATCACAGGGATCATCCCATTAACAGGGATCACATTCCCATTTTTAAGTCAAGGTGGTTCGAGTTTACTGATGCTTTCGATCTGTGTAGGCTTTGTCCTGAATATCAGCGCAGATGAGAAACGTAAGAGTTTAGGTATTTACTAAAATGACGTAGGAGTGATTCGATGAGAAAAGTTTTGGTAGCTAACAGAGGAGAGATTGCTGTACGGGTATTTCGTGCCTGTACAGAATTAGGGATCCAAACTGTAGGTGTCTATGCAGAAGAAGATGAATATTCCGTGCATCGCTTTAAAGCGGATGAGGCATATCTAGTTGGTAAAGGAAAAAGGCCGATAGATGCGTATCTTGATATTGAAGGGATTCTTGAGATCGCCAAAGCAAGTGGTGCAGACGCGATCCATCCAGGTTACGGACTATTATCTGAAAACTTACACTTTGCGACACGATGCAAAGAAGAAGGAATCACTTTTGTTGGGCCAGAACTTCATCATCTTGATATTTTTGGCGACAAGATCAAAGCAAAAACAGCGGCGATCGAAGCGGGTATCGCATCGATCCCTGGAACAGATGGACCAGTAGCATCCGTTGAAGAAGTGTTGTCTTTTGCTGATCGTTACGGTTATCCAGTGATGATCAAAGCAGCATTAGGTGGCGGTGGTCGTGGGATGCGTGTGGCCTATGACGAAAAAGGCGCACGTGAAGGATACGAACGTGCAAAAAGTGAAGCTAAAGCTGCTTTTGGGAGCGATGAGGTCTATGTTGAAAAATATATCTCTGATCCGAAACATATCGAGGTCCAGATCTTAGGAGATACTCATGGGAATATCATCCATTTATTTGAACGTGATTGCTCCGTTCAACGACGTCACCAAAAAGTCGTCGAAGTAGCCCCTTGCGTCTCAATGGATGAAAGCCAACGGCAACGCATTTGTGATGCGGCTGTCCAATTGATGAAGCATGTCGGTTACGTCAATGCAGGAACCGTCGAATTTTTAGTTGAAAAAGACGAATTTTATTTTATCGAAGTCAATCCACGTGTCCAAGTGGAACATACGATCACTGAGATGATCACTGATGTCGATATCGTGACGACTCAATTATTGATTGCACAAGGAAAAGACTTACACCAAGAAATCGGCTTGCCACAGCAAAGTGAGATCAAAATCAAAGGCTCAGCGATCCAATGTCGGATCACGACTGAAGATCCTTTGAGTAATTTCCTACCAGATACAGGTAAGATCGATACCTATCGTTCTCCAGGTGGGATGGGCGTGCGTTTAGATGTAGGAAATGCTTATGCAGGTTATATCGTTACGCCTTACTTTGATTCTCTTCTAGTAAAAGTTTGTACACATGCGGCTGATTTTACGACAGCGATCCAAAAAATGGAACGCTGCTTAAGAGAATTTCGTATCCGTGGAGTAAAAACAAATATCCCGTTCATGTTGAATGTGATCTTGCATCCAGAATTCCAATCCGGGCAAGCAAAAACGACATTTATTGACAGTACGAATGAATTATTTGTTTTCCCGCGCTTACGTGATCGCGGAAATAAAACAATGAAGTATATCGGAGAAATCACTGTGAATGGTTTTCCTGGAATCGAACGTGGTGAAAAGCCTTACTACGATGCGCCACGGATGCCTAAAGAATTGATTACTCGTCCAGATTACGTCACAGCTAAAAACGTCTTAGACCAAGATGGTGCCTCTGCTTTAGTGGATTGGGTCAAGCAACAAGAAAATGTGTTATTGACGGATACAACGTTCAGAGATGCGCATCAAAGTTTGTTGGCAACACGTGTACGTACAAAAGACTTCAAAGAAATCGCCCGTTTGACTGGCGAAGGACTTCCTGAGCTGTTTTCAAGTGAAATGTGGGGTGGCGCAACCTTTGATGTTGCCTATCGTTTCTTGAATGAAGACCCATGGAAACGTCTGCGCAAGATTCGCTCGTTGATGCCGAATACGTTATTGCAAATGCTCTTTAGAGGTTCGAATGCTGTCGGTTATTCGAACTATCCAGATAATGTGATCGCTGAATTTATCAAAGAGGCAGCTACGCAAGGAATCGATGTTTTCCGAATTTTTGATAGCTTGAACTGGGTACCGCAAATGGAAAAGAGTATCCAAGCGGTTCGTGACACAGGTAAAATCGCAGAAGCGACGATCTGCTACACAGGAGATATCAATGATCCAAGTCGTGCAAAATACAACGTACAATACTATAAGGACATGGCTAAAGAGTTGGAGCAATTAGGTGCTCATATGATCGCGATCAAAGATATGGCAGGATTGTTGAAACCACAAGCTGCTTATCGCTTGATCAGTGAATTGAAGGCGACGACTGATCTACCGATTCATTTACACACACATGATACGAGTGGCAATGGGATCATTACTTACTCTGCTGCAACTAAAGCTGGCGTCGATATCGTCGATGTAGCGATGAGTGCGATGAGTGGTAACACTAGTCAGCCAAGTATGAGCAGTCTGTATTACGCTTTAGTCAATGGCCCACGTGTACCGGAGATCAATGTTCAAAATGCGCAACAACTGAATCACTATTGGGAAGATGTCCGCATGTATTACAAACCATTTGAGAATGGCTTGAATGCGCCTGAAACGGAAGTCTATATGCACGAGATGCCAGGGGGCCAATACTCGAACTTACAACAACAAGCCAAAGCAGTCGGCTTAGGTCATCGTTGGGATGATATCAAAAAAATGTATCATACAGTGAACTTGATGTTTGGTGATATTGTCAAAGTTACCCCATCTTCCAAAGTCGTAGGCGATATGGCATTGTTCATGGTCCAAAATGAGTTGAGTGAAGAAGATATTTACGAAAAAGGTGAAACATTGAGTTTCCCAGAATCAGTCGTTACGTTCTTCCAAGGAGAACTAGGGCAACCTGTTGGCGGCTTCCCAGAAAAACTCCAAAAAATCATCTTGAAGGGACGTCCGGCAATCACTGAACGCCCTGGATTATTTGCTGAAACTGTGGACTTCGAACAGGTCAAAGCAGAATTGGCTGCTAAGATCGGCTATGAACCGAAACAAGAAGAAGTACTAAGTTACTTGATGTATCCACAAGTATTCTTGGATTACCAAACAGCATATAATCAATTTGGAGATGTCACATTGCTTGATACACCTACGTTCTTCCAAGGAATCCGCTTAGGTGAAACGGTCAATGTCCAAATCGAGAAAGGCAAGATCTTGATCATTCGTTTGGATGAGATCGGTGAACCAGACATTGAAGGAAACCGCGTGTTATTCTTTAATTTGAACGGTCAACGAAGAGAAATCACTATCAAAGATACGTCGATCGTCAGTGCGGTAAAAACAAGACGTAAAGCAGAACCAACAAATCGAGAACAAATCGGTGCAACGATGTCTGGTTCAGTTTTAGATGTCTTAGTGAAAAAAGGCGATACGGTCAAAAAAGGTGATACGTTGATGATCACTGAGGCAATGAAAATGGAAACAGCGATCGAATCACCATTTGATGGTGAGGTCGCACATCTGTATGTTACTGCTGGAGAGCCAATTTCTTCCGGTGATCTATTGATCGAAGTCACAGAAAAATAAGAAAGGGGAGGGAATATTTGAAGCGATTAGGTTTATTCATAGCGACATTACTATTGGTAACAACAGCTTTATATTTGGAGCCAGTGGTGTTCCCTCCTAAGCTTGAAACATCTACACAAGACCAACAACTGATGGGAAATCAAAATCAGGTAACGTCTTGGAAATACCAGGAGCTAAGTGCGACTGGTTTTTCTACATATATTGGTCAGCCAGTCACCAAATTAGAATCAGCGATCGGCTCACCTAAAGACCGCTTGACGAGCGGATTCGGTTTTGAGATCAGATATTATCAAGATCCCATCAATCAAATCGTACTCGAAGCAAATATACAAAATGACCAAGTTGAGGCTATTAAAGTTTTAAATGCGAACGCGACGAGTTTAGCACCTTTTTCCGTTGGCATGACTATGCAGGATCTAACAGAAATTACAACGATTTTTCCGAACTTCACATTCGAATATGAAGACACGGAAGTTGGGATCGAATTAACAGAAGAAGACATGAATTATCGTCCCTTGATTGCTTTTGATAACGGCACATTTGCGATGCTTTTCTTTGATCAGGATACAGGCGGATTATTCTCAACGGTATATTTAAATAAGAAAAGCTTGTTGAAACTAATGCCCTATCAGGTCTTTGGTGAAGGCTTGCCACAATATCAAGTAGATGAGTCAGCTGACTGGGAAAGTATCAATCAGTCAAGAGAGCGTGTCGTCACCAGGTTATTGACACGGTTGCGCCATGAAGCTGAACTGCCTGATTATTACCATTCTCCTGAGTTTATGATCCAAACGGATGTATTGTTAACCGATTTTCTCAATCAACCAGAAGAATGGCTGGCAGATAATCGTTTGGCTGAATGGGAAATGGCATCACAGACTGCCCAAACAACTGTTAGATTTACGCTTTCAAATGATGAAATCAATCGTTTGGTAGAAAAGCGGCAATTAGATCAGACAACAGGGATATTCATGCATCCAATCATTGATCCGACTTTTTCATTTTTATTGTTGTATACTGATCCTTATTATCATGATCGATTTTTGGATAAGGAGCCAACGCAGTTAGGCGTTGCGTTTTCAAAAGAAAACATGTTAGTCTTAATGCAGGAAAAAGAGGAGACTAGTGAAAGTAGTGATAATCAATGATGAGTTGTTTCAACTGGAGGATCAGTGCAATCAGCTTGTTCAAACGATTTTGACAAGTCATTTGATGGAACAATATCTAAAGAATAAAAAAGAGATGGATCGTTCTATCAAAGTCGCTCAATTAAAAAATGAGTTTATTTCAAGCAGACAAGCATTTGAGAAGATTGAGCCTTATGGGAAGTATGTACCAGAGTTTCGTGAAAAACAGCGAGCCGTACGACAAGCCAAACGGCAATTGGATCTCAATGAAGAAGTAGCTGCTTTTCGAATAAGTGAAAATGAATTACAGAAAATACTTGATTCCATAGGAAAACAACTTGCACATACGATTTCTACTGAAATCAAAATCAGTGCAGGTAGTCCATTTTTTGAAAAAAGTGAAGGGTGCGGAGGAAACTGCCATGGACATAGAAAATAAAGAATTTGAACGAACACAACGACGAGGGTTGGTCGTGTGGGTATACAGTCTGAAACAACTGAAAAATCTTCGTAAATTTGGTTTGGTCCATTATGTCTCTCGTAAAATGAAGTACGTGATCATGTATCTGAACGAGGACAACTATGAACAAACGGAAGAAAGAATCAAAAAACTACATTTTGTGCGTAATGTCGAACGTTCTTACCGCCCAGACATCGAGATGAATTTTGCTGAAAAAATCGGCAAAAAAGTGGATGTCAAAGAAGAAGGTTTTGAGATCGAAGAATTAAATACCAAGATTCGCTTGGCGGATCATGTTTTTTAAATGAAAGAAACTCATATCTTAGTAGCTTATACCAACGAAAATGAAGAAAATGTGAACAAATGATTTTGATTTTTTATAAAAAGTTAAGTTAAGAAAAAATAGACTTGAGATTTAGCGATTTTAATCGGAATCAAGTCTATTTTTTTGGTATACTAATAACAGTATGTTTCAAGGAGTGAGTAGATGCGAGTAATTTCAGGAGATTACGGCGGTCGCCGTTTAAAAAGTTTAGCAGGACCCAATACTCGACCAACATCTGATAAGGTCAAAGAATCGATCTTCAACATGATCGGTCCTTATTTTGATGGTGAAGTCGTATTGGATCTTTACTCAGGGAGCGGTGGGTTAGCGATTGAAGCTGTTTCTAGAGGATGTAGCTACGCGATCTGCGTGGAAAAGAATTATCAAGCATTAAAAGTGATCAAAGAAAATATCGAGATCACAAAAGAGCCGCATAAATTCAATACGATGAAATTAGATGCCGATAAAGCAATCGAGTCATTGGCTACAGAAAAGCAAATGATCGACATTCTATTTTTAGACCCACCTTATGCAAAACAAAAAATCGTCGATCAAATTGAGCGTATGGCAGAACTTGAACTTTTTCAAGATGCTGCGTTGATCGTCTGTGAGACAGATAAGGCAGTTGCGCTTCCTGATACGATTGGAGATTTCAAACAAATCAAGCAGCAGACCTATGGTATATCAGCGATCACCATTTATAGAAAAGAGGAACAATAAATGAGAAAGGCCTTATTTCCAGGAAGTTTCGACCCATTGACCATGGGCCATTTAGATACGATCGAACGAGCTGCGAAGTTATTTGATGAAGTGATCGTCGGAATCTTTATCAATACATCAAAAAAAGCACTATTCACGGCAGAAGAACGCTTGGATTTGATCACACAAGCAGTTGCACATATAGAAAATGTTCGAGTGATCCATCAAGAGACACAATTGACGGTGACCACAGCAAAGGAACTAGGTGTTCAAGCATTAGTCCGTGGGGTTCGTAACATCAAAGATTTTGAATATGAGCGAGATATTGCCCAGATGAATCATCATTTGAGTCAAGAATTAGAAACGGTGCTTTTTATGGCAAAACCAGAATATAGTCATATCAGTTCAAGTATGCTTAAAGAAGTTCTTTATTTTGGCGGCGACGTAAGTTCCTATTTACCGACAGTGATCAATGAAGCACTAGCTAGAAAGCGTGATGAAGATGGGAAATAAGAAATGGTGGAAAACATTATCCGTGATCCTTTTAGGCGGGTTATTAGCAGCCTTCGTTATTGTGCCTTTGCCGTATTATGTGGAAGCTCCAGGAGCGACAATCGATCTAAAAGATATGATCACCGTCGATGATCAAGAGGATAAGGAATCAGGATCGTTCTCTCTAACTTCTGTCGGCATTCGCAGAGCGACAGGCTTTGGGGTCGTCTCAGCACTTCTCTCAGATTTTCAAGACGTCCTGAGTGAAGAACAATTGACCGGCGGAGCAACCAACGAAGAGTACAATCAAATGCAAAGATACTATATGGAATCTTCCCAAAATGCGGCAATCGAGCAAGCCTTGAAACTGGCGAACATTCCTTATACGATGGAATTCAAAGGTGTTTATGTCATGAGCGTCGAAAAAAATTCGAGCTTTTATGGGAAATTATCCGTTGGTGATACGGTCACACAAGTGGATGGTCGAAGCTTTAAGAGTGCCGAAGAATTTATGGAGTATGTTAAAGGGCAAGAAGTCGGACAGGTGGTCACGATCACCTATACTCATAATGGAAAAGAAGAAGAAGCTTCTGGTAAACTGATCGAGTTATCTACGGATAAAAAGCCAGGAATCGGCATCACTTTGACAGATCATACAGAAATCGCCACAGACACAGAAGTTGCTATCAATTCTGGCTCGATCGGTGGTCCTTCCGCTGGCTTGATGTTTACTTTGGAGATTTACGAACAGTTGACGGATCAAAACATTCGTAAAGGGAAAAAGATCGCTGGTACAGGTACGATCAATAGCGCTGGAGAAGTTGGACGTATCGGCGGCATCGATAAAAAAGTAGCAAGTGCAGATGAAGCAGGGATGGAAATCTTTTTTGCACCAGACGATACGATATCTGATGATGTGAAAAAAGAAAATCCGGACATCAAAACGAATTATGAGGAAGCTAAAGCTGCAGCTAAAAAACTCAATACATCCATGAAGATCGTTCCTGTCAAAACAGTACAGGATGCTTTGGAATATCTTGAGAACATGGAATAAATAGTTGTTGACTTGAATGATCTGAAACTTTATTTTAAAAATACGAAAAAGTAGAAGTCTGATTTTATTCAGGACTTCTACTTTTTCGTTTATTTCAAAAATAGCAAAAAAACGTTTTGTTATTTTGTAGGTTATTTTAACTAAATTTGCTACCATATAACAAAAGAGTTGGAAAGGAGCAATCAACATATGGAACAATCAAGTAATCGTCAATCATCATTTGACTTTGGGCAATATTACTCAATCAAAAGGTATAAAAAACACTTTGGACATTTGAACAAAACAGCAGATTTCAAAAGAGTATTGATTGAGTGTCACAAACAAATGGAAGAAACACAAGATCAGTTGCCAAAGCATCGCAACGGTGCGTTATGGATCAGACAAATTCTAACTGATTTTAAACAGAAAAAGCAAAGTAGGTCTGATCGATTTTTCAACTTTGTCCTTAGACGAGACCAAGTGAAAGAGCCAAAAAAATACGAAAATACATTGAAAGAACTGAATAGCAAATATTTTGATCGAGAATACCTTCAAGGAATCATTAATAAAGGAGTATCGATCGATCGACCAGTAGCAATCGATGAGGCAAAAGTCGTTAGTGAAATCAGCCGTCTTCAGGAGACAGCGACACATAGGAAACCGATTAAGCATATACAACAGGAAAGAGAACCAGTTCAACGAAATCAACAACCGCCAAAAAATCCAATAAGTACCTGGAAAAAAAAGGAGTCAGAAAAAGAATTGGTTTACGCTGACCTCGACTTGCCAGTAAATCCGATAGGAAAAAAGCCCACTTACTCTGTTACTGTGAATAGTACATCTGACGAGATTCCTTATGCAGTGATTCAACATACAGTAGCTCAAGCATTTTCAGAATTAAATAAGGATACAGTTGAGGTAAATATAAAAGTTTCACGAGAAAATGATCAACAAATACATGAACGGAAAGAACTTGTCATTGAGCAACAAAAAAATCCGCCAAAATTACCTCCAAAAAAACACAGGAGAAACCCTTCTGTCCATGGAGAGGTGCCATTTACTGGACACCATGATAACCCGATCATGCCTAGACGTTTATCGACTATATCAGAAGTTTCTCATGATTCAGCGGTCTCACAAATCAGTGCAGGAAACGGTTCGTTGAAAAAAGCCTTTGAAAGGCGCAATTCGATACTTCAGGAATTACGCTCCGCACCGCAACAAGCAGCAAGTACATCAACATCCATGGCGAAAGAGCAAACTAGCAATAGTAAGCGTTCGGTGATGCAACGAGTATGGGAGATAGAGAATGGTTCTGGAGCGCCTAAAGGAACGTTTACCCACCAGGATCATGGAACTTCAAAACGCCCTTTGAATCTTACCATGCAAGAAGCGGTACGAAAATCTGGCAATAACCGACCGCCTGAAGTACCGTCTCGAAGCCTGAAACCAAAATATAATTCACAACAAAGGGCATAAGTCGTGCTTCATACATAAAATGAAATAAACGTTTTAGGCGTATCTAATAGTGAAGGAGCATTACAACAAAGTGTTCTTTCACTATTTTTTAGAAAGGAAAAGTAATCGCCAAACCAATGAAGAAAATTGTTCAAGAATACTTGGATTCGCCAAAACGTATAATGGGGTTCATCATAGTCAGTTTATTGCTTCTTAGCGTTTCAGTAGTGTTTATCTATCGATCGAATGACTCTAATCCTTTAAATGAATTTGCGGAAGAACCTTTCATGACATACTCATCAAGCACACAAGAGTCTGCAATCAGCGAAACAACAAGCGAACGAGTCATGTATGTAGACGTGAAAGGAAACGTTCAACAACCGGGGATGTATGCTTTCACAGACGAAGAACGGGTATTTGACATTATCGAAAAAGCAGGGGGATTGACGCCTACAGCGGATGAAAAACAAATCAATTTTGCAGCAAAAGTCTCGGATCAACAAGTTCTTTATATCCCAGAAGTTGGGGAAGTATTGCCCGAATTTACCGCAGTAACAGAGGAAGAAGAACTAGAGGATAAAAAAGTAAACCTCAATACCGCCTCTTTAACTGAATTACAAGAGCTTCCAGGTATCGGCGTAATGAAAGCACAAGAGATCATCAACTATCGCGAAACCAATGGCTCTTTTCAAACGATCGAAAGTTTAAAAGAAATTTCAGGATTTGGCGAAAAGACGGTTGAAAAACTCAAAAACTTCGTTACAATTACAATAGACTAAACCATTGAGGTGACAAATTATGAGCAATGAACGGATTCCTTGGGATCAGTATTTTATGGCACAGGCTGTATTATTATCATTAAGAAGTACTTGTACACGTTTAGAAGTAGGTGCGACCCTCGTGAGGGACAAACGGATCATTGCGGGCGGTTATAATGGCGCAGTGAGCGGGGATGTTCATTGTATCGACGAAGGCTGTTACGTCGTAAATGGCCATTGCTTGCGAACGATCCATGCAGAAATGAATGCGTTATTGCAATGTGCAAAATTAGGTGTGCCTACAGAAGGTGCCGAAATCTATGTCACCCATTTCCCATGTTTGGCATGTACAAAAGCGTTGCTTCAAGCAGGGATCAGAAAGATCCATTATTTACATGATTATCGTAATGACCCCTATGCACAGTCATTGATTACTCAATTGGGCGCATCCGTCCATCAAGTAAGCTTAGATATGAAATATTTTGCAAAACTGCAACATGAATCAACAGGAGAACTTGATTAAACGATTTGGCGAACAAGTTCGTAACCACTTGATATTACCAGCAATCTCTTCGATCATTTTATGTTCCGTCTATTATAGCGAGCATGATCTGCCTCGTGTGATCGCTGGTCTTTTTCTTCTCATTTTATTGAAACAAAACCGTACAGTAATCTTTCTTTGTTGTTTTTGTACCGTGACCGTCTGGTTCGCTTGTCTGCGAGCAGAGATCCCTACGATCGATCAGACTAAAACCACTGAGCAGTTGTTACTAGCAACTGATACGCTCCAACGCAATGGCGACTGGTTGACTGTAGAAGCACGGAGACTATCAACAGAACATAAAATCCAACTAAGTTACCAAGCGAAAACAAAAGAGGAAGCAGAGCGATGGGAGGACTTTCGAGGTGCAACGATCCAGCTTCAGGTCAATGGAAGTTACCAGATGATAGAACCATTACGCAATCGCTATGCTTTTGATACAAACAGCTATCTAAGAGGCAGACGTATCAGTGGTCGCTTCCATGCGACTGATTTCCAACTCGTTTCTGCTACAAGCGACTGGAGGCATGTAGTTGGCGAACTTCGGGGAAAAGCGATCCGCTATGTTAAGGAAAGATTTCCTCAAAAAATAGGAATATACATCAATGTTTTACTATTCGGTTTTCGCGATCATTCCTTTCGCGAATCAGAGACGATTTTTAAAGAAACAGGGTTACTTCATTTATTTAGTGTATCTGGCATGCACGTCCATTATTATTTAGGTTGGTTATATTACTTTTTTCGAAGAAGCGGCTGTCTTTTACAAATCAGTATTTTCCCTCTGATCCTACTCACAGGGACGTATGTTTTACTTGCTGGAGGTTCGTTTTCTGTTGTCAGAGCAGGGAGCTTATTTGTATTAAAACTTCTACTTAAATTATGTTCCATCAAATTATCCGTACTTGATTGCTATTCAATCAGTCTATGGGTACTACTATTGTACGATCCATTGATCCTCCTTCAAACAGGCGGACAACTAAGCTTGTGGCTGAGTTTTCTTTTCATGATGCTCCCTCATGCATCAAAAGGGTGGCAAGACCGTTTGTTTAACATATTTCAAATGACGATCATCTTGTTACCATTAAGTACATGGTATTTCTACGAGTGGTCATTTTTAGGTGGTTTATTTACCATGATCATGATTCCTTTGTTCCAATCGATCGTTCTTCCAGGTGTATTTTTACTGTTTTTAACAGGGAGTATCCTTCAGCAAACAGTAATCGACCTCAGCGAATCTTTTTTATTTCACTTTGAAACATTCCTCGCTTGCTTTGATTTTTCCACATTGACTATCGGTCAGCCGGCCTTCTTTTTTGTTTTATTAAGCATCATAATCCTCTTACTGATTTTTGAAAGAACCACGCTTTCTTTATGGAAAAAAATCACGTATACATTACCGATCATCACCAGCTTTTTCTTGCTACCAATGTTTGATAGCACGACAACGATCACGTTTATTGATGTCGGACAAGGGGATAGTATTCTACTAAAAAGCCCAAGGAAACAAGAAGTGATATTGATTGATACAGGGGGAAGATTAGCCTTTAAAAATGAGCCTTGGCAACAGCGGATCACTCGTCCTCATGCAGAAAATAATATTGTGCCTTATTTAAAAGGGCAAGGTATCACACGAATTTCTAAATTATTTCTCACGCACAACGATACCGACCATATCGGCGAATTGGAAACACTCGCGTCACATTTTACCATTGAACAAATCTATATTGGTTGGGGCGCGCTTCAAGATCAAAAGTTTCGCGAGCGTCTACTAAAACTCAGTAAGGAAGGTACGAAGATCATAGAGGTCAAGCAAGGCGAACGGCTATCCGCATACTTTGAATTGTCTGTTTTGATGCCTAACAAAAAAGGGCAGGGGAAAAATGAAGACTCAATCGTTCTTTGGTTTATGTATAAGAATCAGCGGTTTTTATTCTTAGGTGATTTGGATCAAGAAGGAGAACTCGAACTATTGGCGACTTATCCGCCATTAAAAGCCGATGTCGTGAAACTAGGGCATCATGGGAGCCGCAGTTCAAGTCATCCGAGATTTCTGGAGGCGTTACAGCCAAGTATTGGTATCTTGTCGAATGGATTGAATAATCGCTATGGTCATCCGCATCCAGAAGTTATGGATACGTTAGAAAGTTTAGAGATAGCAGTTTACCGGACAGATCAAAATGGAGCAATCACTTTTTATTGGCATCCTCTTTGGGCGCAAAATGGACGTCTATTGAAAATGATAGACTAGTAATTTTTGTTTTCTCATGATAGGATAAATTGGAAAGTGGTGAGAGATGTGAGTATACAAGCTGAACTACAAAAAATCCGTAAAGAAAAACTCGCACCTTGTTATCTCGTTTTAGGAACAGAGAAATTTTTACAAGATCAAGTGCGCACAGAAATCCTCAAGAAAATACAAATATCTGGAGAAGATGACCTTAATTTTCTACGATTTGATATGAATCAAGCAACGATCGACGACGTGATCGCAGAAGCAGAAACGTTACCGTTTTTTGGTGATCAACGAGTGGTCTTTGTTGAAAATCCCTATTTTTTGACGGGTGAAAAAAGCAATAATAGTGTTGAACAAAATACGGATCTTTTAGTAGATTATCTAAAAGAACCACTTGAATCAACAGTACTCGTATTTTTTGCATCGTACGAAAAATTGGATGAACGCAAGAAAGTCACCAAGCAATTAAAGAAAACAGCTATAACGATCAACGTACAACAGTTGAATGAAAAAGAAGTCCGCCAGTATTTATTGAATACCTTAGAAAATACGCCAATCACTTTAGATCGTAAGGCAATCGATCTCTTTTTGCGATTGACAGACTTGGATTTATCAAAAATGATGGCAGAATTAGATAAATTGCTCTTATATGGTCAAAATCAATCAGAAATCACTGCACGGGAGATCGAGCAATTAGTACCCAAGACATTGGAACACAATATTTTTGACATGACACAATACATGCTTTCTGGTAATACAGAGCATACGTTACGATTATTCGAAGATTTAGTGACGCAAGGGGAAGAGATCATCAAGATCAACGCGATTTTGCTTTCTCAACTGCGCTTGTATCTCCAAACAAAATTTCTAGTGAAAATCGGCTATCAACAAGCGAATATCGCTGAAACCTTGAAGATTCATCCATATCGCGTCAAACTAGCGATGCAAGAAGTCAGGAAGTTCGATGAACAAACATTAGTCCAATTGTTCGACCAACTCGTTGAAATGGATTATCAGGTGAAAACCGGGCAGATCGAAAAAAAATTGAGCTTTCAACTATTTGTGTTCCAAGCGGCTGAAAGACTTAAAAATAGATAGTTTTAATAGCAAACAAAAACACACACGATTTTCGTCGATGATTGAAAGAATCAGCGAAAGTGGTGTGTGTTTATTTATAAGAAAATAAATAAAAAAACCGGCCGTAGCCGATTTCCTTATTTAGCGATTTTTTTGCTTAAACGAGATTTGTCGCGGTTTGCTTTGTTTTTGTGGATAAGACCTTTAGTTTCAGCCATATCGATCGCTTTAGTAGCGTCTTTGTATAACGCATCTACGTTGTCAGCACCTGAAGCTACAGCATCCTCAAATTTTTTGATTGCAGTACGCATAGCACTAGTTTGAGATGAATTTTTTACATTCGCGTTTTCGCTTGTGCGAACACGTTTGATTGCAGATTCAATGTTTGGCATTTGTTTCACCTCCGATAAGTAAAGTTCTTACGCGTGTTACCGCATAATTCAACATTCATTATTATACCTAATGCGAGCGCGCATTGCAATATCAACATGACAAGTTTTTTTCCTTAACACGTAGGAAATTGTCAGGGACAGTGGATTTAGGCGCAGAGAAGATGAAAGAATAAAAGAGAAAAAGCGCTGTTGTGGGAGACAACAAGCGCTTAACCAAACGTGGTTTAATTTATCTTGGTAAATAAATAATTGAATGGGATGTTTGGTACTGGACTAGTATATAACAAAGTCAACCGTTTGCAAAGTTTTTTTTGAAAAGGGATACGATTGCTTTAAACCAATGAATCATAACGTTAACATTGAATAGTTATTTTATAACTGAAAAAATAAAAGAAAACAAACTATTCAGGTGTTCCGATGATTTTGATGTATTCATCGATGTTCTTGATCATCATTCGCTTGATGACTAATTGGTTTCGGCGATTCCATTTTCCACTAACTTCCAATACATACTTGTTTAATGGTAAACGTAAAACATATTTTGCCAAATAGCGATCTTTAAGTAGGCAATTGATCATGCGATCTTCAAGTTGGAGATTCAAACCAGTCAACATCATTGGTTGTTCTTGTAAAACATAGGTATCAATCAAAAGACCTTCAAAAGTTTCCATGAGCGTCTTCCTTTCTTCTGATTCAAACATTGCGCACTTCTTTTAAAATTTCTAACATAAAAGAGGTGTACTCACACCTAGTATAACAAAAAAGAAGCATCAAGCCAAAAAAAAGCCGAAAGAACTTGAATGATATCATAAGCATTCAAGTTTTCCGACTCTTTTTTCTAACTATTTGAAAAAACAGTTACGTCTATTAGAAATTGGCATCAAAGACATTTTGGATCAGATCAGGAAATAGCAAGTAGGTCAATCCAATAATCAATAGAACAGCCAATAAAAACCAACCAACAGTTCCAAAGAAATATTTTAGTTTTTGCATGTTGTGATCACCTCAAAATCAGTATACCATGAACGCCAAAAATATCCTTTCTTCAGCCACTCAATGCTTGATTATTTATTAAAAGAAAATAACTGTAGAATGCAATAAGCAATCCCTGAGGCAATGACAGGACCAGCTGCAATCCCTTTTAAGAAAACGACACCTAAGATCGTACCGAAGACTAAAGCCACGGTGATCTGTGGATCTGTAGCAATCAAGCCAACGCCCTTAGACGAAAGTACAGCCACTAATCCACCACAAAAGATCGCTACCCAACCCATGGGTGATTTAAAGGCATCAAGTAAATCTTTTAAACCAATATCACCAGTAGCAATAGGCACTAAGATGGCGGCAGTAATGATCGTCACACCAATATTGATCCCTTTGCCTTGAAGCCATGTCAAAAAATCTTTAGATGCAGGAATAAACTTAACAAGTAAAATAAAACCAGTCGCTAACATCAAACTCTGATTTTTAGCAAGGACGGCAACTAGCATGATCAACCCAAGAAATAACCAACTTTCCATAAGAAAACCTCACTTTCTAATTAACCATCATACCATTTTTTTATGACGTTGCAAAAGAGTCATTAGTAAAATGTTTGATAGATCATGGAAAGAATAGAATGTAGTGAAAATTAATTCAGAATACAAAAATGAGATAAATAGCTACGTTGATGATGTCAAAACATGTTTTTATGAAGTTAAGGAAAGAATGATTGGATTGTCGTGTATACTTGATGTGAAAAAAGTAACAAATAAACGATACATAAAAGGAAAAAGTTAGATTTTTGTGTGAGTCAATCGAAATAGCGTAATTAAATAAGAGGAGATAAAACAAAGAGAATAAGATTATGTGACATGTCATGCTATACATAGGTTGATCAATAAAAAAAATACATAAAAACTGTGATGTACTGCTGACGATTGAACAATGATAGACATATTTAAAAAGGAGGTCATTTATGAAGCGAAAATGGATCAAAAAGCGCCAAATCGTATTGATCATCACTGGCATATGCCTATTGTGGATTGGAGGAACGATGTATATGGACCATTTAAAGTTAGAAGAAGAAATGATCAAGGTAGTCAAAAGTGAAGAAGCAAAAAACGTTTTGGAAACAGGATTAAAAAACTTGGATCCTAATGCGTTGACAGCTGAAGGAGTGATTAAAAGTTATAAAATCGATTATGAAAATATTAAGAGCAATCCAATGGGAGGTATTAGTGTACCCCTAATTATCAATGGTAATTATAAACTAGTTATTTCCAACCTACTAAGTCGTAATTCGATAGATGGCGAGCTAGGTAATCTTAAAATTGGTAGCGCAAATACTACCTATGAACTAGGTGAATTGTTGAAAGAAGGAGTGGAAGATAGTGAGGAATAATGAAGAAGCAAAGGTTGAAATAGCAAAGCAACAATATGAAGATTTACATCTGAAAGGGGAGATATTTATAAATGGGAATAAAAACTTGATTGGCTACGTCTCCCACATCAACTGCAAATTCACCGGAGAACAATCCTTTATCATCACCGATAGCAAATATGTACCGTTATCCGCACCTCTCAGCGAAAGGGAAAATGTAAAAGAAGTTACTGTTTTGTATCGTGGTTCGTCGTTTGATTCTTCATTGGATACTAAATTGGGTTGGCGGCAATCAATCTTTTGAAAGATGATTTTTTTGTCTCCTTTATAGACAGAAGATGTGTACATAGAAATAAGTATAGGCTGAAAAAAACTCTTAAAAAAGAGATAACATAAAAACATTAAAGAAAAAGGAGGTCATTTATGAAGCGAAAACCGATCAAAAAGCGCCAAATCGTATTGATCATCGCTGGCATATGCCTATTATGGATAGGAGGAACGATGTACATGAACCATTTAAAGTTAGAAGAAGAAATGATTAAGATAGTCGAAAGTGAAGAAGCAAAAATCGTTTTTGAAGCAGGGCTGAAAAATATAGAACCAAAGGCGCTGACATCTGAAGGCGTCATAAAAAGTTATAAAATTGATTATGAAAGTATTAAGAGGAATCCGATGGGCGGTATAAGCGTGCAACTGATTATCAATGATAATGATGAACTACTTGCTTATAATATTTTAAACCGCTATATGATAAACGGGCAACTTGGTGAACTAGAAAATGGTGGTGGAGGTTGGTCTAATGCACTTGATAAATTATTAAAAGAAGGGATGGATGACAGTGAAGAATACTGAAAAGGATAAGGTTGAAATAGCAAAGAAGCAATACGAACAATTAGATAGGGACAGTCCTTTTTCAATAAATAATAATAAAATAAATATCGGCTACGTCTCCCACATCAATAGCAAATTCACCGGAGAACAATCCTTTATCATCACCGATACCAAATATGTACCGTTATCCGCACCTCTCAGCGAAAGGGAAAATGTAAAAGAAGTTACTGTTTTGTATCGTGGTTCGTCGTTTGATTCTTCATTGGATACTAAATTAGATTGGATATACAACAATTTTTATACAGCTTTTCAGGTGATCAATGGTGGTGGGTCAACTGGAATGCCTCAGCTCCAGTCTTCTGCTGTTACGCTTCAAAAAACATTGAAAGCTTATCCAAATGCTGAATTCAATGTATATGGGCACTCTTTAGGATCAATGAATGCGCAATATGCGTTGGCTAGTATCAGTTCAAGTGATGCTGATCGAGTCTATGGCTATGTGTATCAGGGGCCGAATATCTATGAAGTATTAACACCTGAACAAAAACAGCAAGCGGATTATTTGACCGAAGAGTATCGTGTGTTGAATTACATTGATTCAAAAGATTTAGTTACGATTGGTTACGGGAACGGCAAAAAGGCAGTTGGACAGATCGTTTATCCATTATCTGAACCGCTGGGCTTGATGGGAACGATCGATCAACATATGTGGGGCGGTTACCAATTTGATGAAGATGGTGATTTATTAACAACGAATGGTAGTGGCAATGTATTAATCGAATATCAGAGACGATTGAAGGAAAGATCGTTTGCTGGTCTTATGGGTACTTGGGGGAGTCAAGCAGGAGGAATGTCGACAATTAAAGAAGTCTACCTTGATGCAGTTCAAGCTAAAAGTATTGTCTCGGGAATGAAATCAGTGATTGATGAAAAAATCACTGATCTGATGACGGTCTATCAAACGGGTATCGATCAGGCAAACGAACTGTGGCAAGCGACAATAGCTAGTGCTCGTTCATTTGGAAGCAACCTTACAGAAATGGAACAAATAGAAGCATTAGAGCAAGGGGGAGTCACTCGACAACAAGTATTGATCGAACCAGTCACTGATTATGAAGCGTCGTTGAATCAACTTCGCTCGATCAAATCAAGTTATGAAGATCTGATTTACCAAATCAATCGAACGATCGAGCGCCAGATACAATTGGATAGTGAACTAGCAAGCCAATTTAAGAAAGGAACATTCTAGTGATGACTGATAATGAATCGAAAGAAATGAAACAAATCGAAGAGATTTATTGGCTAAAAAAATTAGAATTAGATAATAAAATGGCGGATCTTGAAGCAGAAAAACGTTCATTTAATCGCTATTTGGATCAATTAGCAGAAAAAATTCCAATGATTCAGCGACTATTTTCAAATGAAGAAAGTATCGATCCTCGTGTTGCGTATCGTTTGATCAATGATACAAGAGAGGAAGGACAATATCTTGTACGCAAAGCATTACATAAAATCGAGGACGAATTAGCAGAAAATCAACAAAACTATCATTCAGCAAAATCCAACCATAAAAATTTTTAAATGGAAAGGAATGAAAACAATGTTTGATGAGCAAAGACAAGAGTTAGAAAAAGCACTGATTACTTTGTTTACCGCTAGAAGGGCCCGCGTTAGTTCAGATACAAAAAAGAACACCATCCAAGTCACGAGAGACCTCACGAATCAAGAACTAAAAGAGCTGACGAAACAATACAGCGATCGTTTGACTGATTCTGCAAAAGGGGAATGGGTAGATAAGGCAACTAATGTGGTGCAAAATATTACAGAATCTTTTAGTTAGAAAAAACCTCTCAATAAAAAAGTCGAATCGACCCGAAAATCTCGAGTGATTCGACGAAAAGAGCAGTTATTTACGTTTTAATTTTTCAAGGAAATAATCTTCAAAGATGCCACCTAACACAAAGATGAGCCAAGAGTAACCCCAGCTTCGGGTCAAGAAGGACCAAACCATATAAATGACGAAAATACTTGGCCAGTATAGGCGTTCAAATAAACGAATCGATTCAGCTGAGTCACCGTACATGTGTTGTGAAGCTCGTGGTCCTGGCTCATCTTCATCTGAGATAAAGAAAGTGCCTTCTGCCACTTTTGTGAACCAAGTATAGATGATGCTGACATAAACGATAAAGAATACGCCTAGTGCAACAGAAGCGAAGAAAAGCAAGAAAGACAAGCCCGTCGGTAGACCTATCGCTATTTTGACAAAAAAAGGTGTCACGGAAAGAATACATAAAATGATACCCAAAACTAAACCTACACGGAAACTTTTCGCGTAATTCTCTGCTTGTTGACTTGCCTCTATTTTTACTTGTTGAGAGTAAGGACGATCATTTAACTTCTTCTTTGTTGCTGAATAACTCAAACTTGAAGTAATGATTAGACCAACACCAAGAGCAATCAGGATAAACATGATTAATAGTCCAATCATTTCATTCAAGCTATTCGCGAGAAACAGCATCATACCTAAACCTAAAATACAGAGAGCAATACCAGCTGAAAGGAATAGAGAAAAGTTGCGGACCTTATCCCAAAAAGAAAGAGCTTCATCGAGTTCGATTTCATTTTCCCAGATTTCTTCATCAAAAGCTGAACGTGAAAGTTCCAATTCTTGCAATAATTCATCAATCGAGCCAAATTCGCTGATGACTGCACCAATTGCTTCATGTTCTGATTTGCCTTCTTCTAATAATCCATGATACTGATCTTCCATGATTGCTAATAGATCTTCTTTGGCTTTTTTCGTTTCAGGTGTGATCGGTACATTCAAAAATAAACTATCTAAATAATCTTTAATGGTTTTCATGTTGCTCCTCCTTGTAGAAAACGGTCAACAACGATCTTTGTTTGCTGCCACTCGTCTTTTTTTTCTTCTAATAATTTCTTCCCAGCACTACTGATTCGATAATAGGTTCGCTTCTTTCCATGGGTGACTTCGCCAGGATAAGAAAGGATCAGTCCTTGCTTTTCTAAGCGTGTAAAAGCGGAGTATAAGGTTGTTTCCTTGATGACATACATTGAATCAGTTCCTTCACGAATCTGTTTTGAGATTTCGTATCCATAGGAGTCTTCTTTGGAAAGAATTGATAAGATGATGGCATCATTATACCCACGAATTGCATCACTTGATATCACTTGATCGCCTCCTTTGTAATTACTCCATCTGTCGTAATAATTATAAAACAATTACTACGACAGGTAAAGTAAATAAAATAAATTATTTACAATTCAGTCTCAGGTCCTAGTTTTGTTTTTTAGAGAAAGTGTAGGTGAACACAAGAAGAATAGACTTGAGACAAGGTTGGCTATTTTTGGTAAGGGTTTCATTTGAACTTTGATTTTTGATTTGATACAATTGAACAAATAGATAGTGAAAGGGAGGGACATATTAAATGGAAAGCTTGACTAAAATAACAGAAGCCAATAATTTTTCTAGATATCATATCAGCTTTAGTCATGCAATTATTTTTGTATTTTCTATTCAAGGCACCAGTGCGCTTAAAAATAGAAAAATCAATCAAAAATAAATGACCATTCAATATGTTTATTCCATTTGTAGCTACTCAACGAATAAATGAAATAACAAAAGGTCATGAATTTTTCATGGCTTTTTTGATTGGTCTTGAGGAGCGAGAAAATGTATATTCAAGCAAATAAGATCAGTAAAAATTATAGTGGGGTCCCACTTTTTGAAAATTTAAGTTGTGTGATCAATCAACAAGATAAAATCGGATTGATTGGACAAAATGGAACCGGAAAAACTACACTTCTTCAAATTCTGATGGGAACTGAAGGGGTAGATGAAGGAACAACTAGTAGAAAAAAAGGACTATCGATCGGCTACATTCCACAAAAACTGGAAAATGGCTCAATCGCTACTTTTGACTATGTCTATCAAAGCTTTAAAGAGATCCATGATTTGCAAAAGCAACTTCATTATTATGAAGAAAAAATGTGTAGCCCAACTGAAGATCTGGACCGTATCATGAAAGTCTATGGTGACTTGCAGCAACGATTTGAGACGATGGGCGGCTATGGCTTAGAAGATCGGATAACTAGTATTCTAAAAGGCTTAGGACTTGATAGACAGCTTTTAACACCACTGGATCAGTTGAGTGGAGGCGAACGTATCCGAGTAGAGTTAGCCAAAGTATTGATACAAGAAAATGATGTTCTTCTATTAGATGAACCAACGAATCATCTTGATCTTGACTCTGTTCAATGGCTGGAAGAATATCTGAGGCTAACAAGTTGTGCCTTTCTCGTGATTTCCCATGATCGGGCTTTTCTCGACAATGTAGTCAAAAAAATATTGGAGATCGAGGACGGTCAGATAATCGAATATCCAGGGAATTATAGTCGTTACATGACGTTGAAACAATTACGAGTACAAGAACTCCAAAAGAATCATGAACTTCAACAAAAAGAAATCAAACGATTGAAGTTAATGATTCGCCGGTATCGTCAATGGGGAACTGAAGGGGACAACGAAGCATACTTAAAAAAAGCGAAAGAAATCGAGCGAAGACTAGAGAAAATGACGATCATCCATGCACCAGCCGTACCGCGTAAAAAGCTAACGAAGATCCGTCAGGAAAATCTTTCTGGTAAGGAAGTGCTGATTGCCAAAAATATCAAGAAAACAATAGGTAACAAATGCTTGTTTTCAGATAGTTCTTTTATGGTCTATCGTGGCGAACGGATCGCACTATTGGGTAAAAATGGCTCTGGTAAATCCACACTTCTAAAAGTAGTGATAGGCGAAACCGAAGTAGAGGAAGGGTCAATTAAAACTGGCGCAAGTATCTCCATTGGTTATTTGCCTCAGCGATTGTCGTTTGACCGCCCTGAACAGACGATATTACATTATACGAAGTACTTGATATCTGATGAGCAGAAAGCGAGACAAGTCTTAGCAAATTTTGGATTCTTTAGTGGGGATGTCGCTAAAAGAATCAAAGATCTTTCCGGAGGAGAACAAGTAAGGCTGTACCTTTTGAAACTGTTCCAGAAAAAAATCAATGTGTTGATCTTAGATGAACCTACAAATCACTTAGATATCTATGTCAGAGAAGAAATCGAAGAATTGCTGGCTTCGTTTACGGGGACAATTTTAGCGGTTACGCATGATCGTTATTTCTTACGAAAGAATTTCGATCAGATATTGTTGTTAGAAAATGAAAAAATCGAAAAGCTGTTGTATGAGGATCGGTCGCTTTAGAAGGAAGAAGTAATAAAAAAAGTAGTAGGCTCATAGGTTATGAGCTTACTACTTTTTTCATACTTGTTGCACGGAGCGATGATTTAACTGGTCAACGATAAGTGTATCATTGTATCTTACATTGCGATAAACCAGTAACCGATCAAGATAACCCCTAAAATGATGCGATACCATCCAAAAACAGTAAAGTCATTACGTTTCAAGTAGTTGATCAAGAACTTGATTGCAAAAATCGATACAACGAATGAAACAACAGTACCAACTAACAGAATAACTACTTCTTCCATTTGGAAACTATTCCCATCTGCAAGGTATTTCACGATTTTTAATCCACTGGCTCCAAACATCACTGGAATACCAAGGAAAAATGAAAACTCCGTTGCGACAAAGCGAGAAGCCCCGATAAGAATTGCTCCGAGGATCGTCGCACCAGAGCGAGAAGTACCAGGAATCAATGCTAAGACTTGGAAAGCACCAATCAAAATCGCTGCTTGAAAAGTCAAATCATTCAAAGTCGACCAACGAGGTGTTTTGTTTTTGTTTCGTTTTTCAACAATGATAAAGCCGATACCGTAAACGATCAAAGCGATCGCTACTGGTAAAAATTTATAAAAATGAGCGTCTAACCAATCGTCCAATAATAAACCAATAATGGCTGCTGGAATACAAGCAACGAGTACTTTTGACCATAAAACCCAAGTATCTTTTTTCTCGATCGAGGATTTACTCGGTGCAAAAGGATTCAACTTGTGGAAATATAAAACAACGACGGCTAAAATCGCGCCTAATTGGATCACGACATTGAACATTGACATGAATTGTGAACTCGCATCAAGCTTGATGAATTCATCGGCTAAGATCAAATGTCCTGTACTACTGATGGGCAGCCATTCTGTGATTCCTTCAATGATTCCTAGAATCGCTGCTTTTATGATATTTGAAAAAAACATAAATTCCTTCCTTCCCAATTAAAATACAACAATTAGTATACCGTTCTTTGTTTCTAAAGCCAAATTGTTTCTTCAAACTTAAAGCAAAACTAAAGACGTGAAAAAAATAAGCACACTGAAATCCGAAGACTTCAGTGCGTTTATTCGCTAACTTTCTACATAAATGATTCTCTTGTTTGTTGCTTTCCTTGCTCGATATAGCTTGTGTCATTGACACTTTCAATTGAAAAACGACCATTTTTATAGGTTACTTTTGTGACACTTCCATTCAACAAACCTGCGCGTACCGGTTGACTAGGATCGATCAGACTTAGCAGAAAAGCAATCGTTAGTCCATGAGAAACAACCAATACATTGCCGCCGTTGTTTTTCTCACATTGGTGTGCGATATCCTCAAAACCTGACCAGACACGTTCTTTTAACTCTGCATAAGGCTGTGCCCATCCGGCAGTGTCCGTTTCATAGATGGCATTGGCGATTTGTTCAAAAGTAACATCTGTGGTGAACATTTCATCGTACGTTTGAAAGTTTAGTACGCGAGGAATGACACCCCACATTTCCATATCGTAGCCACCTTCTAAAGAACCAAAGCACCACTCGCGAATCCGCTTATCGATAAAATAAGGGATTTCTTTACCTTTGTTATGTTCGCCTAAAATGATACGTGCTGTTTCGATTGCTCGACCACTGTCGCTTGAATAGGCATAAGAAAAATCGATGTCTTTTAGACCTTTTCCTAGAAAGTGGATACCTTCTTGACCTTGTTTCGTCAATGGGGTGTCACACCAGCCTTGCACACGTTCAATTGTATTGAACATGGTTTTACCATGACGGACGATATATAGGGTTGTTTCACTCATTTTGAACGACCTCCTAAGTTTGATTAAGCATTAAAAAATGGATTAGTTTTTTTCTCGTGTTCAATGGTTGTTGGCTCTCCATGGCCAGGGTAGACCACAAATTCGTTCGGTAAAACAAAAAGCTGTGTGGTAATACTATAAAGTAACTGCTCTAAATTGCCTGTATAAAGATCTGTGCGGCCAATACTTCCTTTGAAAAGGGCATCACCAGAGATAACAAAATCATCAAAAATAAAGCTGACACTACCCGCAGAATGTCCTGGAGTTGGTACGACTTCAAAGGAC
Source organism: Enterococcus sp. DIV1298c (assembly GCF_017316315.1). Lineage (NCBI taxonomy): Bacteria > Bacillati > Bacillota > Bacilli > Lactobacillales > Enterococcaceae > Enterococcus > Enterococcus sp. DIV1298c. Next base: position 83,200 of record NZ_JAFLWG010000007.1, read on the forward strand.
ATATTGCCAAGATGATACTGTTTCATTTCAAATTCATATTCTGCTGGAGAAACAATGATATTTTCCATATCATCATGTCGTCCAAGTCCTGAAAGATTCAAGATCGGGTCGCCAAGCCATTCTTGTTCTAATGGACTGACATAAACAGGGATATCATATGTTTTTCTTAATGCTTCGACAGCGCCAATATGGTCGTAATGTGTATGCGTCAACAAGATAGCGACTGGTTGCTGCTGCGTTTTTTCGATTTGTTCTTGGATCATCTCAGCATCTGCGCCTGGATCGACGATCAAAAGCGCTTCATCATTGTAGACAAGGTAACAGTTTTCCTCGATTGTTCCGGTTTTTAATTGTAAAACATGCATAAAAGAAACCTCCAACTTTTAAAAAATTCTTTCTAGTTTCTATCGTTCGATATAAGTATAACGCAAATATTGGCTTGAAACAAAGGTGTCTACTTAATATAACAGGACTTATCTGAATTATCAGATTATATGAAAACTGTCTAAAGATTTTAAACGTAAGAATAGAATTTTTTCATGGAAATTTCATTTATCATTGTTACATTGAATGTATCCAAAAATCCAAATTCTATATCCTATATCCCTGCTTATCCGAGCAGGGTGTTTTTGTTTTTTGCGAAAGCTACTATTTTGCGGTACTCTATTACAAGAAGGAGGCGACCATGGTGAAAAAATCTAAAATCTCTGTCCGTCATTTAGTCGAGTTCATCTTGCGTCGCGGCAGTATCGATAACCGAAAGAAAAGTAATCATACCGCCTTAGAAGGTGCTAAAATCCATCGCAAGCTCCAAAAAGAAGCAGGAGAAGAGTACCAAAAAGAAGTATTTTTACAAATCAACGTACCACTTGATCCCTATGAATTGATCGTTGAAGGACGAGCAGATGGGATCTTTAAACAAGATGGTGTGTATTACATTGATGAAATCAAAACGTCAGAACCACGGTTTGAAGACTTAGAACCAGAACAAGTCGAGCTATTTTTTCATCAAGCGAGAGTCTACGCCTACATTTACAGTCAGGAAAACAACTTGGAGGAAATCAATCTTCAATTGACGTATTACCAAACAACGGAAGAAGTGATCACACGAAGAGTTGAGCATCAGACGAAAGAGCAACTGGAAGTGTTTTTTAAAAAACTGACTGAGGATTACCAAGAGTGGTTGATTTTTCAGGAAAATTGGCGGACTCTCCGTAATGCCTCATTGATGGCACTGAAGTTTCCTTATGAAAAGTATCGTAAAGGGCAAAGGGAGTTAGCTGTGGCGGCGTATAAAACGATTCGCACAAAACAAAAACTGTTTGCGGAAGCACCAACGGGTACAGGGAAAACGATCTCTACATTATTCCCAGCGTTAAAAGCGATTGGGGAAAATGAAGGAGAACGGATTTTTTATTTAACAGCGAAGACCATTACGAGACAGGTGGCAGAAGATGCGTTAGAAGCGTTGAAGGATGTCGGCGCTGAAACAAAAAGCGTAACATTGACAGCGAAAGATAAGATTTGTTTTTTAGATGAAACGACCTGTAATCCAGATCAATGCCCATATGCAAATGGCTATTATAACCGTATCAATGAAGGATTATGGGATTTATTGAATCATGAGAATCAGATCACTCGTGAAATCATTGAAAAATATGCAAAGAAGCATACTTTATGTCCATTTGAACTTTCTTTAGATGTCAGCTTATGGTGTGATGTGATCATCGGAGATTATAATTATCTTTTTGATCCGACGGTTTATTTAAGACGTTTCTTTGAAGAAGAGAAAAATGAAAATCATCTTTTCTTGATCGATGAAGCCCATAATCTAGTCAATCGTTCCAGGGAAATGTATTCCGCCGAACTATCTTATGGAAAAGCACGCAAAGTCTATAAAGAGATCCCTAAAGAATTTAAAAAACTACGGCGTCGTTGGAACCGTCTTTTAAAAGCTTTTGATCAGATCCAAGAAATTGCCCTTGAAGAAGGCTGGAACTATCATCATCAAAAAGCACCAGCGGATTCCTTGATCAAAGCAGGATTTCAACTCGGTGAATTCATCCAAGAATGGTTGGCTGAATTTCCAGAACATCCAGTACAAGAACAAGTTTTAGGCTTTTATTTCGATTTGCTGCACTTTTTAAAAATCAGTGATTTCTATGATGATCACTATGAAACGACTGTGGAGAAAAGCTATCACGATTTAGTGGTGAAGCAATTTTGTATCGATCCTAGTTCATTCTTAGAGCAATCGCTGAATAAAGGACGTAGTAGCCTCTTATTTTCTGCTAGTTTTTCACCGTTATCCTATTATCAAGAAACATTAGGAGGAAAGGAAAGCCTAGCCTATTGCTTACCAAGTCCTTTTCCAGTTGATAATCAACAAGTACTCGTAGCAAGTTACCTCGAAACGACGTATCGAAAAAGAGAACAAAGTTTGCCACGATTAGTTGAAACGATCCAACGATTCATTGAAGGGAAAACAGGGAATTATATGATCTTCTTTCCCTCGTATCAGTATTTGGATCAAGTCGCAGAACTGTTTAAAGAGACATATCCTGAGAGAAAGACGCTCATTCAAGGAACAAATATGAATGAAGAAGAAAGAGAAGAATTCTTAGCAAAATTCATGGTTGAACCGCAAGAAACATTAGTCGCTTTTTGTGTACTTGGCGGGATTTTTTCTGAAGGGATCGATTTACGAGGATCACGATTGATCGGTAGCATGATCGTTGGAGTCGGATTACCACAAATGAATCACGAACAGGAATTGATCAAATCCTACTTTGATGAAAAAGAAAATCTAGGATTTGCTTACGCCTATCAGTTGCCAGGGATGAACAAAGTATTACAAGCGGCAGGACGTGTGATCCGTGACATGGATGATCAAGGAATCGTCGTTTTAGCAGATCAACGGTTCTCCTCACCGAACTATCGCAAACTCTTCCCACCGCATTGGCAACAAGCGAAAGAAGTTCGAACGGTAGAGGCATTGTCACGCACGATCCAAGAATTTTGGCAAGACCACTAAAAAAGGACGAAGCGTAAAGCTTGTCCTTTTTTGATGTGCGCTCAATAAGTACTTATTGACTAACGGTAGTTTGTAAATTGCAATTCGATCGGCAAGTCTAATTTTCTTAAAAGTGCGATCACTGCTTGTAGGTCGTCACGACTTTTACCAGTCACGCGGATTTGATCTTCTTGGATCTGTGTTTTTACTTTCAGTTTTTCATTTTTGATCGCTGTGGTGATCTTTTTACCGTTATCTCGGTCGATCCCATTGACTAGATCAGCGGATTGACGTGCTTTCCCACCTAAAGCATGTTCCGTTTCAGAAAAGTGGATATTTTTGATCGGTACATTGCGTTTATTCAATTTTCCAAACAAAACATCTTTGATTTGCTCGATTTTAAATTCATCGTCACTTAGTACGACCAGTTTATTTGTATTCTCTAACTTGATCTCAACTGTTGAATCTTTGAAATCAAAGCGATTAGTCAATTCTTTAGTTGTTTGTTGGATTGCATTTTTTACTTCTTCGACAGATACTTCTGAAATGATATCAAAGCTTGCATCTTTTGCCATAAGGTCCTCCTCGTACATTCGTTTTCTTTTATTGTAGCATAGGCTTATTTTTTTGTGACCTCTTTACTAAAATTCTTCTCATTTAAGTAGGGACTATTTTATTTTCTGGAATAAACTGTTATTCTTACATTTGAAATAAACTTGAAAAGGAGAGGTGCTTGTGAGCAGATTCATGACTGTCTATCAAAGAAACGAAAATCTTAAGAAAATAGTGGTTATCTTGATGACCGGTTTGACTGCAGCGGTGGCATTGAATTATTTTCTGATTCCAGCCAACGTCTTTTCTGCAGGAATGAACGGGATCGCCCAAATCATTGCTTCACTATTATCTGAATGGGTTCATATAGATGTCGATACTGGAACATTTATTTTTCTATTGAATATTCCTGTATTTATATTAGGCTTTTTAAAAGTCGGAAAACGTGCAACTGTACTTAGTTTCATCAACGTTGTTTGTGTGTCAGTCATGACAACGGTGTTACCGACAGGACAAGTGACAGATAATATTTTGATGAACGCATTAGTCGGTGGTGTTTTACTTGGTGTGGGTGTCGGTATTTCACTAAAAATGGGTTTTACGACTGGTGGGATGGATATCATTTCATTAGTTCTTTCTCAAACAACAGGAAAAACTGTAGGAAACTACATGCTGATTTTAAATGGGATCATCGTCGTCGCAGCAGGTTTCCTCTTTAATTGGGAAAGTGCCTTATATACGATCATCTCGATCTATGCGATGACCCAAGTCATCGATGCGATCCATACGAGTCATCAAAAAGTGACTGCCATGATCGTGACAGTAAAACCAGAAGAAGTCACAGCTGCAATTTCGCAACGGATGGTGCGTGGAATGACTTTGTTACCTTCAGTAGGTGGATATTCCAAACGTGAAGGAAAAATGATCATGATGGTTATCACACGCTATGAAATGTATGACCTTGATCAGATCGTCCATGAGATCGACGAAGATGCATTTATCAATATTTTACCAACACACTCCGTCTTCGGTCGTTTTGCCAATGAAAATGAACAAAGAATGTATCGTTCAACGGGCGTTTTTCCTGAAATCAAACAAACTTCAAAAAAGGTAAAAACTAAATAAACAAAATTTCTGTCTCAAGAGAGAGACCGGAAATGAATATTTACAAATACCTTAAAAAAAGGTATGATAAACAAAACTTGTGAGAAGGAGAATCCGAAGAATGAGTGAATCAAAATGGTCTGCTGAAGAAGTAGATGAAATCAAAGAGCGAATTCTCACCGCGTTAGAAATGGTGATTGACCCCGAACTAGGAATCGATATCGTGAACCTAGGCTTGATCTATGAAATCGAATTTGACCCTGAAACTGGAGATACTGTCGTTAAAATGACCCTAACAACAATGGGCTGTCCATTAGCCGACATCTTGACCGAATCAATCCACGATGCCTTAAAAGAAGTGCCAGAAGTAACTAAGGCAGAAGTCAAACTAGTTTGGTATCCCGCATGGACGACTGATAAGATGAGTCGTTATGCACGAATTGCGCTAGGGATTCGTTAGGTAATAGGTTCTTTAGAAGGTAGATCAAACCTGTAGTATAACTAATGATGAAGTAAACGTTGAACTCTTTTATTAACTTTTTTTGAAAAGTTGATAGGGGAGTTTTTTTTATCTTAGACAGCGCTACTATATGGATGAAAGTGAATAAAACAGTTCAAATAAAAATCTTTTTGCTTTTTTTGTAGTCATGCGATGCTTTTTAGCTTGGAGACAACCAAATTTTGAACGTAAGATGACAGAAATGGCTACTCGCTCAATGAAACTTTGTATTCTTTGAAAGAGAGGTATGCAGAAAGAGTGAAACTGATTCTTATTGATCCGCTACAATACTGGGAGTACTTTGTTTAAATACAACTATAAATTTAAACATTCGATATGAGTGAGCTATATTAAGAACAGGCTGGAAATTGCTAAATATATTAAAATCAATAGAACAATCATAAATCTTGATTTTAGTTTAAAATTTTAAGTATCGTTAGGGATAACGTGTGTACTTTCTATGTAACGTATTTAAATTACTGCGAAGAAATGATATAATCTATCATGTAGTTAATAATAATAAGGAGTCGGTATTTATGGCAAACATAAGTTTAGAACGTCCAATTATTTTATCTAAAGAAGATGTCAAAATTATTGAAAATACGCACCCCACAAAAAAATACTATGACTTATTAGAAAAGAAATCTAGTGATCATAGTAGCAACAAGGATCAAGTGCCTAATTGGATGAGAAAAAAATAATATGGACTATACTGTGATTTCATTAAGTAGACAGATCAAAATGCTGGTTGAAGTTATTAAAGAAGAGGAAACTGAGATTGGAAATAAAGCTCTTAGAAAAAAGGTAAGAGAACGCTTTTCGAACTTTGTAGAAGCTTCTTTTTTTGTGAAAATAATTCAGAAATGACTGAATTTTTAAAACATGATGCCATACAAAAAGAGCTTTATCATGCGACAAGGACGTATTTGATTTTTAAAGATGAAATACAAGAACATCTCTTAGGTTTTTTTACGTTAGCAATCAAAGATTTAGATATTAGCAAGCTTGAGATAAAAGAGAAAAAGAAATTAGTTTTTAACGGGAAATCACCGAGTAAAGTGGGCGTTGCACCCTCTTATCTAATTGCTCATGTCGCAAAGAATGATTATTTTTCTCAAGAATTTTCAGGAGAAAAAATCATTGAAGAAGCTTTATTAATTGTTGACGATGTTAGAAAATCAATTGGTGGAAAATTAATCATACTTGATAGTATTTGTATTCCAAAGGTGATGGATTTATATAAACAATTTGGATTCCGTGAAATTGGAGAAACATTTACATCACAAATTGGACAAGAGCTACAGTTGATGGTGCTTTCAATGCCTAACTCATTAGATTGATAAGAGAACGCTTGGAAATAAATTAATTAAGAGTATAGCATTTTTATGATAGGTTCTTTCTTGTAGACGAATTTTTTTGATTACATAAAACTTGTTGGTTTGCCAATTATATAAGCGATCTTTATCAGGCGCAGCCCAACCCAACCACGTGGGTCTCCAGGAACGTGGATATCGATATCTTTTGCTTGCCAGTCGATACGATAAACCTAAAGAACCTAGTAATAATGGAGTGATCTGGTGCTCGTTTAGTTTTTGAGTGATCAATAAAAATTCTTTGAAATGAAGTTCCATGGATGGTCTCCTTTTTTATGATTGATTGTATTGTACGTCTAATCTCCAATTGAATCCTGAGACTAAAACCAGCTTCTAACAAAAAGAGGAGCTGGTTTTTCTTTTCTCTAAAAAAATGATACTGCATCAATCCAAATGTACGCTTTGCAAGCGTTTGATCTTGGTTCGCTTAGACTCTTATTATTTGTTACACTTGATTTACGATCTATCAGAAAGAAGGTGACTGTATGAATCTAAAAGCACAAGAATATTGGGAACATTTTTGCTCAAAAAACGGTGTGGCGCACGCGTCACTCTATGAAATTCTTGCTTTTGGCAATACGAAAGAACACGCAGATGAATTAGCTGATCTGGTTTTAGCTGGAAAGAAAACGGGGACAAGCTCGGGTTATGAATTGTACCAGATAGATAATGAACCACTACCTAAAGTTGGTGATTACTCTGTAGTTGTGAATGGGTCTGATGTACCGATGGGGATTATTCAAACGGTCGAAGTAGCGATCGTACCTTGGAAAGAAATCACCGAAGAACAGGCAGCTACGGAGGGGGAAGGCGATCTATCTCTTGCTTATTGGCAAAAGGGGCATTACAAGTATTTCAAACCTTATTATGAAGAACATGGACTCTTGCTCAATGAAGAAACGAAAATCGTCTTTGAACGATTCAGACTAGTTGATCGATATCAGCCGAATGAGTAAGGAGAGATAAATGCGAATTTATTTAGTAGAAGAAGTAGTAGAAAAGAAAAAAATCGTTCAAGAAATCTTGGATGACTTGCCAGAATGGTTTGGTTTACCTGATTCAATAAAAGAATATGTCGAGGAATGCCAGAAGTTCCTGTTGTGGGTTCTTAAAGAAAATGGTCAATCGATTGGGTTTATCAGTTTGAAAGAAACAAGCAAAGCCACCGGTGAGGTCTATTGTATGGGTGTCAAAAAGGCCTATCATCATCAAGGAATAGGAAAGCGATTGCTACAGGAACTACAATCGTATGCCAAGGAACATTATAAGTTCTTACAAGTAAAAACAGTCGCTGAAGGAACATATGATACTTATGATCAAACGATTCGATTTTACCGAACAATGGGCTTTGTTGAATTAGAAGTATTCCCTACGCTATGGGATGCATGGAATCCATGCTTGGTAATGATCAAAAGTCTCAACTAGAAAAGGGGACAAAGATGAAACTCTCACATATGACATTTATCGTACGTGATCTAAGTCGTTCGACGGAAATATTTACGGAGATTTTTGCTGCAAAAGAAGTGTATTCAAGTAAGGAAAAGCAATATTCTTTATTTCCAGAAAAATTCTTTTTGATCGATGATCTATGGGTCGCACTGATGGAAGATCAGCAAGTGAAACTTCCGAAAACTTATAACCATATCGCTTTTGAGATTGCTCCTGAACAAATTCCATTGTATAAAGAAAAACTTTATCAGCTGGATCTCAAAATTGAAGAAGGTCGTTCGCGCGTATCAGGAGAAGGGGAATCGATTTATTTTTATGATGACGATGATCATTTGTTTGAACTTCATGCGGGGAATTTAGCTGATCGTCTGAAGAAGTATGAAGAATAACTAAAAGTTTAGGAGCAATGGTATGATCAAAAAAGTGCAAAAGCTAGACCAACAGATGATGGATCGACTACTTACTATTTGGTTAAAGACCAATGTCGAAACACATGATTTTATTGATGCGACCTATTGGCATGAGAAAAAAGTTTTGCTAAAAAAAGAGTTGCCGAAAGCAGAAATCTATTATTATGAAATTGAAGGTCAGATCGTTGGTTTTATGGGAATCATAGATGAATCTTATTTAGCTGGTATTTTTGTCGATTCAATGTTTCAGAATAAAAAAATCGGCCAAAAATTGATTGAAGCAGCGAAAAAAGAAAAGGAACGAATAGCCTTACATGTTTATCATAAGAATCAACGAGCGATACGCTTTTACGATAGAAATGGCTTTAGAAAAGTGGCTGAACAAATCGATGAATCAACGAATGAAAAGGAATATCTCATGGTCTGGGAGAGAACTGAACAGATTTAATGAGTACAAAAATCGCTTGCTCCGATTCCAAATAGTAAAAAAACAAGATCCATCCTTGAAGGCAGATCTTGTTTTTTTGCTTGATTACTAGCGATTGAAAAGTATAAATGGCAAACTTGCGAGTAATGCGATCACTCCACAGACGAGCGCAAACAAAATGACGATTCCTGCCTTTTCAATTAGACTTCTGGTCTTGTATCTTTGTTTACGAAGAGGTTCGACATCTTTGTTCTCCATGAAAGCAACGATTTCTTTGTAGGTTTTGATATTTTCTTGTTTTTTGAGTCGATCGACTTTTATTGCACCGTACATGCTGATGGTCCAAAAAAGCAAGGGAAGCATAAGTCGCCAAATCCCAGGTAAAAACAAGGATGGTCCTACTGAAATCAAGGTGAGAAGCATAAAGCCTAACATGACCTTGGTATATTTGTTTATTTCAGAAAGTGGTATATTTTCTTTCATCTTTTCTACATCTCCTTTGACTAATTCATCTAAAGAAACGTCAAATAAGACACTCATCAATAGTAGATTATGAATATCGGGATAGCTGCGCTCATTCTCCCAGTTTGAAATCGTTTGTCTTGAAACATATAACTTTTCTGCTAATTCTTCTTGGGAGAAAGCTAACTGTTTACGATATTTTTTGATTTGATGACTTAAGTCCATCGTATCCGCTCCTTCTGATCTCAGCATAAATGAAAAGGCAAAAATCAACGATCAAAGGTTTTTGTCATTGGCGAAATCAACGTGTAAAAAGTCTTTGACATGTTTGTAAATGCTGATAAATCAATCTTTTTCGTTTTCTAATTTTATGTAAGATTATGACTATTTTTTTCGTGAACTGTCTCTTTTTTGTCGTTAAGAGCAATCTGCGTCTAAGTTTATGATATCATAAACTTAATCCTTAAAGGAAAAGCGGAATGGAGGAATGGTTTTGGACAAAACAACAGATGTGAAAAAGAAACTCTATTTTTTATGTACAGGTAATTCTTGCAGAAGTCAGATTGCCGAAGGGTACGGGCATGAATATTTGACGGATCAATTTGAAGTTCGGAGTGCTGGAGTGGAGACACACGGCTTGAATCCACGAGCAGTCAAAGTGATGGCAGAAGATGGAGTCGATATTACAAGTCAAACATCCGACTTGATTGATCCGGATTATTTTAACGATGCAGATTTAATTATCACACTGTGCGGAGATGCGTTGGATAAATGCCCGGTGATTCCTGCTCATATTCGCCATGAACATTGGGATCTAGAAGATCCAGCGAAAGCTACTGGGACAGAAGAAGAGATTATCGCTGAATTTAGAAAAACTCGCGAAATCATCAAAGACAAGATCAAGGCTGTTGCTAACAAAGCCTAGGGTGTATTGATTATTGTGGTCTAAGAAAAATCAAGTGATGATTGTACGAACCTTGTAAACTAAGTAGTGAGGTGAGAGGATGAAAGAATTGAACGAACTGATCGCTTACATCGAAGAACGCTTAACAAGTGAGATCAAGTTAGAAGAAGTGGCACGACGATTGGGTATTTCAGAATATCATTTGAAACGGACTTTCTCGTTTGTTGCGGGGATATCTTTGTCGGAGTATATCAAGAATCGGCGACTTGCTTGTGCCAATGAAGATCTTGCTAAAGGTGAAAGTGCAACAGTTACAGCTTTTAAATATGGCTATCAAACGTTAGAAGGTTTTTCGAGAGCGTTTCGTGACTGGACAGGCTACTTGCCTTCAGAAGTCAAAAAAGCAGGAGTTTATAAATCTTATCCTAAACTTGCCTTTCACTTAGAAATCAAGGGAGGAAACTCAATGGATTACCGAATTGAAGAAAAAGATGCCTTTGCAATTGTCGGAGTATCAAAACGTGTACCGATCCAATTTGAAGGAGTCAACCAAGCAATTATCGAATTAGCAAAATCAATCACAGAAGAACAAAAAGAGGAAATGCACGCGTTGGGTGATCTCGCACCTTATCAAGTGGTGAATGCTTCCTTTCAATTCGATGAAAGACGCTTGGAAGAAAAGGGCGATTTGACACACATGATCGGTTTCTTAACCTCAAAAATCGACCATTGTGAAAGTTTACAGCAACGGATCATTCCTGCACACACATGGGCTATTTTTCCAAATCAAGGACCTTTTCCAGAAGTCTTACAGACGACGATGGCAAATATTTTCTCAGAATGGCTGCCAACCTCTGGATATGAGTTGGTTGAAGCACCCGAGATCTCATTTACCAAATGGCTTGATCAAGAAGAGGCCTATAGTGAAGTGTGGATCGCTGTCACAAAACAGAATACAAATCGTTGAATCAAACGAGTAGTATCAGAGAATGGTAGTTCATTCTAGGATATTACTCGTCTTTTTTTGAGAAATCAGGCATACTAGAATTATAGTTTGATTGGAAACGTTTTAAAACGAATGTGATTTTTTGATAAGGAGAAGTTTATGAGACCAAAGTCAAGAGAGGAATTATTGACACTCGCAGCTGAAAATTATGAGAAGTTAAATCAGTTGATTGAGTCAGTACCGATTGAACAAAGAGAAGCAACCTTCGATTTCGATGAAGCATTTCTAGAAAAGAAAAAAGAAACGCATTGGCGAAGGGATCAAACGATCAAAGATGTGTTGATCCATCTCTATGAATGGCATTGTTTGCTATTGAAATGGGTGACACATAATCAACTAGACGAAGCAATTTCTTTTATACCAGAACCATATAATTGGCGAACGATTCCTGAAATGAATCGTGGGTTTACTAAAAAGCATAAGTCTACTACCTTAGAACAAGCGACTGACTGGTTCAAGAATAGTCATGAAGAAGTGATGCGATTGGTTCAAAGCTTCGATAATGATCAGCTATTCCAAAAAAATCAATATCCTTGGGTGGGGAATACGACGCTAGGCAGTTATTTTGTATCTTCTACATCGAGTCACTATGATTGGGCAATCAAAAAAATCAAACAAAGTCAAAAGCAGAAGCAAAAAACAAAGGCAGTTAACGCAGAAAAAGAGCAAAAAAAATAGGAATCTATAAGATTCCCATTTTTCAAACTCGCTCTTTTTAGTACCAACCGTTAGCTAACCAGAAAGCTTTTGCTGCGTCCCAAGAGCCATAACGAGAGGCAACATATTGTTCTGCCACTCTTTCTTGGTTGGCAGCTGAGTAGTCACCATTCAAGTAAGAAGAGTCTAATTGGTAACGGCCGATGTAGCGTCCGTTTGTTGCTGTGTAAGAACCGCTAGATTCTTTTTGTGCGATCCATTCTTTCGCATCGTTTGTACCAGTCGAAACTGCCACTTCAGCAGCAGGAGCTTGTTCAACAACTGGTGCTTGTTCGACTACTGGAGTTTGTTCCACTACAGGTGTTTCCACAACTGGAGTAGTTTCTTGAACAGGAGCAGCAGGAGCTTGAGTAGCTACAGGAGCTGTTTTTTGTTCGCCAGTAGGAATTGTTAGTTCTTGACCTGAAAA
>NZ_JAFLWG010000070.1:0-4573 GCF_017316315.1 Enterococcus sp. DIV1298c
CTTTAAAAAAATGCAGTTTTTTTATTGAAGTTTTTTAGAGAGGCTGAATGATTTGGAATAAATAGTTGATCGTTCTTTCTAGAAAAGGGATTTTTTATTTTATCATCAATTTGTTCCTATAGATATTAAGAAAAAATCGCTTTTATTTATTTGTTATTTTAATCCCGATATTTCACATCGTTTTATTAGGTGGCAATAATTTATAAATGGCTTGCAGTCCAAGAAAATTTCAGGTGAAAGTAAAAATTATAAATTGATTAGAATTTGATTAGTGTTATACTTTGGCTATGATATTTACATTTAAATAATTTTTGATAATTAAAAAAATACAATGATTTCCCGATTATCCGCTGTTTTAAAAGATTTTTTATAAGGTTTTTCCAAAAAAATATAGATTGAGGTGAATTTTAATGTGGCGAATAAGATTGGTGAATATGTTATCTATTATAGTTTTATTAGGAGGCGTAGCTGTTTTCCCCACTTCAGCACAATTGATGTCTAATAACATATATGAAGAAGATAGATACTTGGATGGAAATGAAATTTCGTTATTTGATATTGGAGAGACAATCGATTCAATGGATATTCCGAAAGTTCTGGAAGAGGATAAGAAACTACAAGTAGAAGATGATCCTCTATGGATAGATGAAACTTTAGATACAGAAGAATATATCGAATTACCAGGGCTAGAACAAGATCAAGAAGAACAAAAACAAGTGGAAGAAAAGGAACAACAGGAACAACAGGAGAATGGTACACAACTGGATGACGAACCAACCAAAATAGAAAGCGGTTTAAGGACAGAAGTGATACTAGAGGAAGTACAGGATGAAGGGATTGCTCGAGTCTTAACACCAGAAGCAAGGACTTTATTTTCCGGACAGCTGGGTTCCATTCCTTGGGTAGTTGGTAGTCAAGGGACGCTGATCCTTGGATCTGGTGTTTTCGACGAGGCGAACAATATTGGCGGACGATATGCAGCGACAGATTATTTCAATCATCCCATGTATAGTCATGCGATTACACGCGTGCAATTAACTGGACCAATCGTATTGCGTGGTAGAAACGGCAGTTTGAATATGAACGGTGATATACGCAGAGGTTTTTTTACCGACTTGACCAATGTGACAGAAATTGAAGGAATCGAGTTTTTAGATACCAGTGAATTAAGTGAAATGGCATACATGTTTGCGAACATGTCAGCATTGACCAGCTTAGATGTATCTAGTCTAGATACGAGAAATGTATGGACTATGCATGGGATGTTCGAAAATATGAGTAGTGTAACAGAATTAGATGTCTCTAGTTTTGATACAAGTAACTTATTGTACATGGCACGTATGTTTAGAGGAACAATAAATTTAACGAAATTAGATATGTCTGGTCTGGATACAAGTAATGTAACAGACATGAGATTAATGTTCGCAGATGTGAGAAGTATAACAGAATTAGATGTGTCTGGTTTTGATACCAGTAAAGTAACAGACATGTCATTTATGTTTAACTATGCGAGCAGTGTAACAGAATTAGATGTGTCCGATTTCGATACTAGCAGTGTAACAGATATGCAATTAATGTTTCGAAATGCGAACAATGTAACAGAGCTAAATGTGTCCGGTTTCGACACTAGTAGTGTAGTAAACATGAACCACATGTTTCTTAATGTGAGAAGTATAACAGAATTAGATGTCTCTCACTTTGATACAAGTGAGGTGAGGAATATGTTCGGCATGTTTGACGGTATCATTAGTGTAACGAAATTAGATGTATCCGGCTTCAATACTAGCAATGTCACAAATATGTCCTTTATGTTTATGGAAATGAGCACTTTGACTGAACTAGATCTTTCTAATTTTGATACACGTAATGTGACAAGTATGGAAGGAATGTTTCGAAATGTGAGCAGTGTAAAGGAATTAGATGTGTCCGGCTTCGATACCAGTAATGTAGTAACTATGGCCCGTATGTTTGAGAATGTGAGAAATGTAATAGAGCTAGATGTGTCTGGCTTTGATACTAGAAATGTCACAAGCATGCAAATGATGTTTGGCGGTATGAGTAGTGTAACGGAATTAGATGTGTCCGGCTTCGATACTAGAAATGTCACAAATATGTCCTTTATGTTCCAAAATGTGAGTAGTGTACAAGAATTAAATATGTCCGGCTTCGATACCAGGAATGTCACAGATATGATGGTTATGTTTCATAACGCGAATAGTATAACGAAATTAAATATGTCTGGCTTCGATACTAGGAATGTCACAGATACATCCTTCATGTTTATGGGGATGAGCAGCTTAACAGAACTAGATCTCTCTAGTTTTGATACACGTAACGCAACAAATATGCAAGCAATGTTTATTGGTGTTCCGCTTGAACAATTAACTTTAGGTAGCCAGTTTATCTTTCATTTAGCTAATGGAAGCCCTGGACTTCTTCCGTTAAGTGGTTCAGCCACGCATCATCCTAATTGGCAAAATGTCGGAGAAGGAACTGTGGATGAACCAAAAGGAAGTTTTATATTTACTAGTGCTCAATTGATGGCAAACTATGATGGAGCGACAATGGCAGATACGTGGGTTTGGCAGCCTCGAATTTTCGCAAACCTGACCATTGACATTGAAGGTCATGGAACAGTCTTGCCTGATATACCAACAAGTGTTGAACGTGGAGAAATGATTGATATCCGCGCAACACCCGAAATAGGATGGCGTTTTTCTCATTGGCGCGTCGAAAGCGGAGATGGGACGATTGCAGATCCCGATCAATCAACCACTAATTTTACGATGGGAGAAGAAGATGCAAAATTGGTGGCTGTTTTTGAAGAATTAAATCCATTGATCACCGTAAGAATCCCAACATCGGCAGTCTTCAATACGACCTCAGAATCGCATCATAGGAACATCGTTGCGCCTGATTATGCAATCGAAAATAAGTCACCTTTTGCAGTTTCTGTTGATGTGGTAGCACCTACGGAATTGACGAACATGGAAATCATTGAAGAATTGAATGTGGCTGCTGATGGGAAAGAAAACTTATTGATCAATAAAGGGAATATCCATCATATAGATCCTTTCCGTTTATTTGACTTAGAAACTGAAGAAGCTAAGGTCTTCACGTTTACAGGAACAGCAGAAGAATTATCGGAAGAGGAAAGTCAAATAACACCTACCTTCAACATGGTTTTACGTTTTGTACCAAACCTGTAACAACAGTATTTATAAAGAAATCGCACAATAATCTTATCGGGGAAATGGAGAAAGACATATGGGGAAAAAACATCAAAAAAAGTGGATAGTATTGGGATTGCTTCTTTTGATTATTGGTGGCATCGTTTTATATTTCAATAATCAAGAAAACGAACCTGTGCCAATTGTCAGTGCAGATTTGTTGCCAGGCTTAAGAGATGCAAGTGACATTGAAATTGCAAAAAGAGCGCAAGAGATTGCAGATGCCAACTATTTTACTTTGCAAATCGCACCTTTTGCTGTTTTTGAAAATGGAGAATCAGAAGGATCGATCGAAATTGTCAATCCTGGAACCAATGTCTACCCAATCGCGGTAGATCTCACATTGGCGGAAACAGGAGAAGTCATTTACTCTTCAGGCGCTATCTACCCAAATCAGCAAATTGTTGGTGCCAAACTAGATAAATCACTGGAAAAAGGGGAGTATCAAGGGATTGCACGTATCAATATCTACGATCCAGAGACGAATGAACGTCAAGGAATAACAGAAGCAGAGATTTCTATCACTATCCAAAATTAAACACTGCGAATGCTTATCGAAAGAAAGGAGGAATTTAATGCGTAAAGTAAAACAATTTTTATTGATTGTAGGTGTTATCTTTTTAACAAGTTCTAGCTATTTTGTACATGCTTCAGAAAATCGATCATTCTTCAAGCGCGTGGAAGGGCAAGTCGGAAGTGTCCAGACACTACCAGAATCAGGGTCGGAAACAAGTGTTGGGCCAGAGGCAGATAATGGAATAAATGGAAATAACAGCAATGTTTTGGTCGTAGATACATCTAGATTACCGAATCGAACACAGAATAAGCCAAGCTTACTCGCAAATTTGCCGAAAACAGGCAGTGAAGGTAATTTATGGGTTCAGTTAACTGGTATTCTTTTGGTTTTACTAAGTATCAAATTCCTTTTTTTGAAGAAAGAGACGCAGAGATAAAGCCGTTTTGAACAGTTAGAAAGAAAATGATTATCTATATATTAAAACAAAAGGATTCAAATTCAGAACAATGAACTTGAAATGATCGTACGTATCATCTAGCAGCTTCTACCAATTTTTTGACAATGTTTGCTATCTACTCAGAAGAGTTCTAACAAACTAAGTAAAATAGCCGCCTAAAATGTCTTGTTTTTTCAACGCATCACCTATTTGATCAATATCCTAAGACTGTACCCATCATAAATACCACAGCATAGTGTCTGTTGGTCAAGATAAAATTACTTTGCTTAGACGGATAAAGAATTCTAATGGTTAGGAAAAAAACTGCATAAATGGGTAGTAGCTGTTACATGATGCGAACGATGATTTCTTGTTTGCAAATAAAACAAT
>NZ_JAFLWG010000071.1:0-12279 GCF_017316315.1 Enterococcus sp. DIV1298c
CCTCCTGTGCCTGGGTCTACTTCTGGCGTTGTTGTACCTGGTGACGTTTGATCACCTCCGCCGATTCCTGGATCCACTTCTGGCGTCGTTGTGCCCGGATCTGTTTCTCCGCCTCCTGTACCTGGATCTACTTCTGGTGTTGTTGTACCCGGATCGGTTTCACTTCCGCCTCCTGTGCCTGGGTCTACTTCTGGTGTCGTCGTGCCTGGATCGGTTTCACTTCCGCCTCCTGTGCCTGGGTCTACCTCTGGTGTGGTCGTGCCGGGATCGGTTTCACTTCCCCCACCTGTACCTGGATCGACTTCCGGTGTTGTTGTACCTGGATCGGTTTCACTTCCGCCTCCTGTGCCTGGATCTACTTCCGGTGTCGTCGTGCCGGGATCGGTTTCACTTCCGCCACCTGTGCCTGGGTCCACTTCTGGCGTCGTTGTGCCCGGATCCGTTTCGCCGCCTCCTGTACCGGGATCGACTTCTGGTGTTGTTGTGCCTGGTGACGTTTGATCACCTCCGCCGGTTCCTGGGTCTACTTCTGGTGTGGTCGTGCCTGGTGACGTTTGATCACCTCCACCTGTTCCGGGGTCTACCTCTGGTGTGGTCGTGCCGGGATCCGTTTCGCCGCCACCTGTTCCTGGATCTACTTCCGGTGTCGTTGTACCTGGTGACGTTTGATCACCACCGCCGGTTCCTGGGTCTACTTCTGGTGTGGTCGTGCCTGGTGACGTTTGATCACCTCCACCGGTTCCTGGGTCTACCTCTGGTGTGGTCGTGCCGGGATCTGTTTCGCCGCCACCTGTACCCGGATCTACTTCTGGTGTCGTCGTGCCTGGGTCGACTTGCGGATTAGTTGTATCCGGTGTCGTTGTATCTGGTGAAGCCATATCTGTCATCGAAGAAGAAATATAAGCAAATTCTCCCCCAATTTGATAAATATTGAAGTTTGTATCTTTCACAACGATGGTAAAGTCACTACCGCTACCATTTGCCCCAGTTAAATAACCGGCGTATTGAACGCCATTGACCATGATCGGTTGAGCAACAAACTGATTATATGACACACCATCTACCGTAATATTGACTGTACTTATAACTGAAGAGAAATTCGTTTGAGAAACTTCTCCAGTTTTAACCGTTACTGCTGAATTGGCTGTGATCGTGTGTCCCCCATATCCGCCACCAGAAAATGTTGCGGTTTGATTCCATCCTGCTAAGCCAGCAGCATTTTCGGCAAGATTTCCATCCACTGCTCCTCCGGGACTGATTCCTGATTGAGAACCACTATATGTTGGTGTAGAGATTTCATCTGCATATACTGTATTTGAATCAGCTGTTTCTTGCTGATCTAAACTAACAGTTACATATTCGTATTTCAATGATTCGATCACTTGATCTTTTGCTTGGATCTCATAGTACGTTGTATCTTCATCTGCTAATTGATCAACGAAATTTACTTTTACGTTGATATTTGATTCTTCCGTATTCAACCATGAATCCGTATTTTCAAAACTTCTTACCCCATGTAACGATAAAGCGGTTTGCAAGCTATCGATCGTATCGCCAAACTGCACTGGAGAAACCAAGTAATGACCATTGATCTCTAAAGGCAATCCATGCGTTGATGAAGAAAAAGTAAAATAGCCATCTGCTTGATTTTTACCATGGTCGGTAGAAATCGATTCATCATGATAAACCGCATAATAGGTACTTCCTTCATAAGTGATCGAAAAATTCTTCTCCATCGAATCTTCAAAATCACTTTTGATTTGATCAGTCAACTTCGCTTGTCCATTTTCTGCTTTTACATTCAAAGAGAAGCCAGTATCGATTTTCATATTTCCTAATACTGCCCCATCATCAGCTGTAAAATTGGTACTTTCAGGTTTAGTTTTAGAAGAGAAACTCAATGATTTTTCTCTCGTACTTGCAACTACTTTTGAATCTTTCCAGTTCGCAGAATCTTCATAAGCCTTTTCTTTTGATTCATATAAATGAGGAGAGACCGTTTTATAGTTACCTTCTGAAGTAACTTTCACGTTGGGATTCGCTTTGATCAAATTTCGATAACTTGACATTTTCATTACTTGCGCATCACTTTTAGATAAAGTAGACGTTTGGTAATAGACATCGGCATCTTTGATTCCTAAAATCTGTTGGATATCATAAGCTGTATGACTATCACTGACTTTGATTCCTTCTCCTTCATACATGGATGAAAGTTTTTCTTTACTTGGTAATGTATCCATCAACTTCGCTACATATCCAGTGTTGGTTTTTACACTACTACTTTGACCTTTTTGTAAGGATTGGTTCAATTCATCGACCGAAGTATGCTCGATATCTTGGATCGTATCATCTTCAACGAGTCGTTTTTCAGACAAAGAGGCACTGTCCGCAGAAGCAGAAAGATTCGGGATCGTGACTCCGCCGATAAACGCGCCTGCGCCAACCGTCAACAGCGCGCCAGCTTCAATCATGCGCTTTTGTTTTTTTGACATCTCTTTGTTTGGTTTATTTAACTTCATCTGATTTTTCTTCTTTGCCATCGCGACCACTCTCTCTTTCTTTTTCCCTAACTAAAGAGGCTAATATTTTGGTAAACCCTAAAGGATTCTTATAGCCGTGTTCAAAAAAGAAATCTGTGTACTCTATTTCCGGCACGGTCACGTTTTTCTGGATTGCTAGACTGATGATATTGACGTACTGAGAAATATCAACTGTCCCCAAAACTTGGACTCCTAGGATTCTTTTCGTTTTCTTCTCATAAACAAGATAGATACTTGAATAATGACTTTTTCTACCTTTTTCTGCTGGTGCATATTTCGCAATCGATTCATGGATATATTTACCACCACGCTCTAAATAATGATTCTGATAATGTACCTCATCTGCATCATAACCATATTTTTGGGCTTGATTTAACGTGATTCCTGTATTGGCAATCGTAAATCCGTCCATGTTGAATTTATAGGTTCCAGTTGTCATTGCTACTTCCTGTTTTTTCTCATGGATATTGACAGCAGCAATCAGTCCTTGACGGAATGCATCTGAGGCATGTGGATTATAAATGTTCTCTCCAGTCAAGTCCATGTAAGTAGTCGAGCAATCACCAACTGCCAAAATCGAATCATCGGATGTGTACATATACTTATCGACCACAATTGCGCCACGGTCACCTGTTTCAACTTGTCCAGCTAATAAGAATGAATTTGGACGGAAGCCGACGGAAACAAAGACGCCATCTGCGCGAACTTTCTTCCCAGAAGAAGTTTCCACTTCGATTTTAGGACGGCTCCAAATCTTTTTCTCAATCGTGTGATAGCTTAACACTCGAGTACCAAGTAAAACATCGATACCTTCTTCTTCAAGTTGTTTTTCTACTTCGATTGCAGCGTTTTCATCTAAATATTTATCAAGGATACGGGCATTTGATTGGATCAAGGTCACTTTCATTTTCCGTTGCGCTAAGATCCGCGCAATCTCGACACCGACCAATCCAGCGCCAATCACCACCGCATGATGTGCTTCTGAGATAAATTTTTCGATTGCTTCCGCATCTTTACGCTCTTTTAAAAGAAACAGTGTTTCGTTTAATTTTCCGCCAGTTGGAGGAAGATTAGGATACGATCCAGCAGCCATGATCAATCGATCATAAGATATCTCATGCTCGTGTTGAGTTAAGACATTTCTAAAATTCAAAAGCTTTTTCTTCGCATCAATATTGGTAACTTCTTTTTGAATGCGCAAATCCACCCCTTGAGCAATAATTTCCTGTGGTGTGGCGTAATTTGCTTGGGAGTGGATATCTTGATGCCCCATTAGAAATAATGGGATTGTTTGTGAGACAAAGGTTATCTCGTCTTTTTTTTCGAATACAATGACCTCATCGTCTGGATATTCCTCGCGAATACGAAGTGCTGCGGCAATCCCCGCATGGTTTCCTCCAACAATTATAATCCTCATCAACTGCCTCCTTTAGTTATAAAAGCATGCTATAAATATACACATGGTTATTTTTAATCTACTATTTATATAAATTATATCACTTAGAAAGACTAATTGTCAGTTATAAAGGTCTATCTGGGAAGAGCCAATCAACACAACTATTCCTCCTCTTGCTAATCGAAATCGGTCCATAAAAGAATATAATCATTCTAGTTTCTATTCATAAAAAAACCGTTTATTTTTAGCAAATATCAATTGAAAATCCACTAAAATATTTCAATTTGTGTTTTAAAAACAGAATTATTTTTTTCTAAATATAGAAGAGATATTTTTATGCATAGGATTGGTCTCTTCGAATTCCCCATGCAATCGATCAATGTTTTTACTTCATAAAAAAATATGTATACGACGTTATATTAAACGAGTCATAAACTGGTCGTGACTGACCATTTTATGACTCGTTATTCTTGTTTATTTAAAGAATTTATTCCTCTGAATCTCCTAACGCTTTCACATTTTGGACGTTGAATGTACCTTCCCAATCTTTTTGAAAATTTGTTACCGCCTCTTGTATGGACGGCATACTAAATACTTGTGCAAAAATATCTGGTGACGCCGTCATACTGTGCGCCCCTT
The DNA here is from genome assembly GCF_017316315.1 of Enterococcus sp. DIV1298c. Taxonomy (NCBI): domain Bacteria; kingdom Bacillati; phylum Bacillota; class Bacilli; order Lactobacillales; family Enterococcaceae; genus Enterococcus; species Enterococcus sp. DIV1298c. The sequence goes on from NZ_JAFLWG010000071.1 coordinate 4,576, forward strand.
TACGGCAAGCTTGATTGACTTGTGCCACATTTTTAAAACTAGCGGCTAATACCTTGCTAGAAGAATGCGTCCGTTTGATTTCCGCTACTAATGCATCGATGATCGCAGCAGCATCGATATTCAGATTTTCCATACGGTTGTAATATGGAGCCAAATAATCTGCACCTGCGGCAATTGCTAAGTATCCTTGCATCTCCGAATAGATAGCAGTAGCAGTGACGTTCACACCCTTTTCTTTCAGTTGTTTGATGGCGGCTAAACCGGCTTCATTTACGGGTACTTTGATAAAGATGTCGTTACCAAGCTGATCAAGGATCGCTTGCGCATCAGCTAAGATCTCCTCTGTTGTTTCGCCGACTACTTGAACATGCAAGCTCCCTTTTCCAATGATTTCCTTGATTTCTTTCAAATGAGCAAATAAATCGATTTTTCCTTCTTTTTTGATGATCGAAGGATTTGATGTTACCCCAACTATGGGGAGGATCGATTGGTAATAACGGATTTTCTCGATATTGATCGTATCTAACATAAACTCCATTTCATTCATCCTTTCAACAGATAGTTTTCTCTGTATGTTACTGAATACTGATCTTTGTCTTGATACCGATCTCTGCAATTTCTTTTCCTTCGACGTATAAAGTACCTGGAAGCTCAGGTGTTACCGCGCCATCGAATTTAATGGTGATATGCCCAAGCTCTTTTAGATTATCATTGACCAAACTTCCAACAGAGGTGATACGATAGCTTGTATCATCGACCATCAACTGTTGACCTACTTTGATCTCTCCATGGATGGGCTGAAGTTCGATATTGTAGCAATAAGCCGACAACATATCTGGTGCATCTTTGCCAAACAATATGACGATTTTCTCTTCTTTGAATAGTGCAGCTTCTGCACCGATCGAAGTTACTTTTGTTGAGTAAACTGACATTTTCTTCCTCCTGAATTTAACTATACATCCCAAAACTTGCTACCCACGCAACCAACACTCTTGGGACACCGTTTAAAAAACGTGAATATAAAACGGATGGGACGCCGACTTCCACTGTTTCCGCTTCTGCTTCTTCTAAGCCTAAACCGACCGGTATAAATTCACACGCATTTTGAGTATTGATCGCAAACAACGCTGGTAATGCGAGCTGTGGCGGAATATTGCCTTTTCCGATCTCCACACCGATCAATGTCCCGATCACTTGACTGATTACTGCCCCTGGACCTAATAACGGAGATAAGAAAGGTAACGAACAGATAAAGCCAATGATCATCAATCCCCAAATATTGCCAGCTAGAGGTGCCATGATGTTTGCAAAGAAATTACCGATCCCCGACCCTTGAATGATCCCGATCAGCAATGAAACAAACGCCATAAAAGGAATGACCGTATTGATCATCGTCTGAACACCTTCTCTTGCCGACTGGTTGAAAGTCGCCACTACTTTTCCCGCACCCATACCGATTTTAGCAATAAAATTCTGTTGTTCTGCTTTTTGTTCAGTAATTTTTTTGCTTGTATCGTATTTATATTCACGGACTGGCGCACTCTTGGTTTCCGGGTCAACAGAATCACTTGCTGTATTTTCTTCAGTAGTCAGTGTGATTTGACTGAGCCCGACTGCTGATACATAAATATCTTCTGTGATGTATTGTGCTAATGGTCCGCTTTTCCCTGTTGGCACGACATTGATCGTAGGTATCCCTTTTTTTGGGTAGATCCCACAGCGCAATGTTCCGCCACAATCAACGATTGCTAAAGCGATTTCATTATCTGGGATAGAAGTTTTGAAGCCATTGACTGCTTCCATACCTGTCAGTTCAACGATTTTATCGACGATCGCTGGTTTTTCTCCGCCACCAGTGATATAAATGAATTTATGTTTCTCTTCTGTTGGTGTGATCACTAATGGTCCACCGAATCCACCAGTTCCTTTTACCACTCGAATACTTTGATAGCTCATCTTGATGCCCTCCTTATTCTGTTACTGTTTCTACTGTTTTACTAAGGGTGATTCCTTGCTGTTTACACACATAAGCCGTGGTAAAGTCTGTTACCCAGCCCCCGATAAAATTCATAAGAATACCGACAAACATATAACGTACAGCTAATTCCATTGAATTGAGTCCTAAGGTTGTGATTCCTTGTGCGATACCTAACCAAACGAATAATTCACCTGGATTGATGTGAGGAAAGACTCCATTACTTGTATGACAAAATTGTGCCTGAGAAGCATAATAGCTAGGCTTATAATATTCTGGCAAAAAGCGTGCCATTGTAAAAGACATCGGATTTCCTAACATGAAGGCAGATAAAAAAGGTAAGATCAAATATCTTGTGACTGGATTTTTTGTCGATAGTTTGGCTACTTTAGTCACTCGTTCTTCACCTAAGAATGCAATCAGCGTGTTCATGGCTACCATTAAAATCAACACTACTGGAACGATTCCGGTCATCCAAGAGATAAATGTATCCGCACCAGTTTCAAATAAACCGATGAAGCCTTCTGCAAATTTTGTGATGTATCCCATTATTCAACACTCCTTTTTCTTGATAGATATTGTTTTTTCCATAAACTGAACTGAATGCCCAGCATAGTCAGTGGAGATGGTAGAGATTCTTCTTGATAATTCCCTAATTCGACTCGTAGATAAATTTCTCTGGCATTTAACATCGCTTGTTGGACTAATTTATTTTCGTTGCGGACAAGCGGATGATAGTTGTCGATGTAGTGGATATCTGTGCCAATGTATTGTGGCAATAAACGAAACTTTGCCAAGACAGTTACTCCTTGCATTTTTCGTGCTTCTATAATGATGCCACTTTGATCCACAGCAAACATAACGATCGTTCCAGCTTTGATTTTCCCGGCTCGTCGTCCGATAGCCACTTTGCCTTTTCTACGCATTTCTACATAGATCTGATTAAAGTGCTTGATTTGCTTCATGCCAAATACTACTTGCAAGCCATAAGCAAGAAGTGCAAATGCACCGAACACATAAATGAAATTCATGTAATGATCCCCTTTCTTCTCATCCAACATTGCAGCCCCACCAAATCCTTCAAGCCACATAACTCACTTCTAAACTCTGGATCACCAATCACAGCGAAAAGTTGGTCGTATAATTTTAACAATTCTTTTTCTTTTTTAATCGTCAGATCTTGAGGGATTGCTAACAACAAAACAACTTGGACTTGTCCGTTGATCGTCGAAAGTGTATTTCTAAAAATCCCCACCGATAAAATGATTTCAGCAGATTTTTTATTGATAGCATGAGGAAAGGCGATCCCATATTCAAAAATCGTGCTTTTTAGTTTTTCACGTACAAACAAATGCGTTATAAATTCCTGATCGACTAATCCTTTTCTTTCAAGAGACACAAGCATGTCCGTCAGATTTTCCTTATACGTCTTCTTATCATCTAAAACTTCAAAATCTAGTTTTAAATGATCGTGGTTGGCAGCTCTCAATTTTTCGGCTTTACGCCATTCTTCTTGTAACCAAGTTTCGTTAAATAAATTGGTTAAACGGATGATTGGAGTATGTTTCTTCACATTTTTTAGAGGAATCGTTGTAAAAACAGCAAAATACTGGTCTAGATTCTCTTTCTGGTATTCCTCTTCAGAAAAATGGACCAGGTTTATCTGAGGACCTAAAACCCGTTCCAACTGACGACGGATGATCAACGCAGTACCTTTACCAGTATTGCAGACAATGGCAATTTCTTTATGCTCGTTGGTACTTGTTTGTCTTCTTAATGCTAGTTCAAAATAAAAAGCAACATAACTGATTTCTACAGGTAGAATGGCTCGTTCTAACCGCTCACCGATCTGCTGTAGCCCGATTTTTGCTAGTTCGTAAGCTAAAGGATATTGTGATTCGATTTCACCGTAAAACAAATCTTGAAGCTCAACACGGAAAATCAAACGATTCAACATGTAGCGAAAGTGGTCTCTTATTTCGTAATATAAGAAAGATTCATCAAGCTCTACTAATAAAGATTCGTGGACTTTTTCCATCATCTGTTGAAATAATCCTTCGATTTTTTGCTCCTCCATGGACGTTTGATCCATACTATCGATCCCACTTAAATTAAGAGGGAAACTGAGAAATGCTTGCTCTGTTTGACTTAGCGTGATGCTATACTCATATTCCAAATGATGGATTAACTCGATAAAATCAGGATGCTCCGTCATAAGATCTATATACTCATGTGGCAAATCAACTAAAATATTTCCCTGGAGCAGTCGTTTCATTGTTATAGAGATCGTTTTTTTCAAGAGAAGTTCTTGCGTTTTAGGCAAACTAAAATTTTGAATCAAGTTTTCAACGTAGTCTTTCGTATGTGCTGATAATGGGTGTTCTGCAAAATATTCTTGCACATAATGAAGGTGTAAAAGTCGTAGATCAAGTTCTTGCCCAACCATACGCAATCCACGATTCGGCGTTCCGATCACTTCCACATTAAAAGAGGCGATCAACTTTTTCATCACTCGTAGGTCTTTGACAACGGTACTTCGACTGACTCCTAACGCCTCGGACAGATCATCGATCAGCACAAAATCTTTTTGCTCGATCAATTGTTTGACGATAAAGAACACCCTTTTACTACTAGAGTTGAAATCGCTCTTTCGTTTCAAACTGCCGTTCATTATCAGATCAAATTTTTCAAAGTCTTCAATTTCGATATGAAAATCATTTTTATGTTGAACGATTTCTGCAATTCCAATCAATTCTTCGTTTAAAGACTCAATGCTGGTTTTCACTGTTTGGGTACTTGCGATCAGCTTTTGTTTCAAACCGCCGATCGTCATTTCTTTATGGGTAACCAGTAATTGCAGAATTTGATACCATCTGTTCACCAGCGTCATTTACTTCCCCCACTTTTTTATCCTCGAGTTTTTCCTCCAGCTACATTGGTCGTCACACCTGTGATATAACTCGATCGATCAGATAGATAATAACTGACTAAATCTGCGACTTCTTTTAATTTTCCACTTCGACCTAATGGAATCGTACTCGTTTTTGCATAACCAGCTCTAAGCTCTTCCACTGTGAGACCCCGAGTATAAGCAAGGGCTTCTTCATAAGAAAGCGTGCGTAAGCCTGTCTCCTCCATGATCCCTGGAGCAACTCCTATTACCCGAACATTGGATTTTCCTAACTCCTTCGCCCAAGAACGAGTAAAGCTGTTAACAGCTGCTTTCGTTGCCGCATACGCACTTTGCCCCTCCGAACCTTCTAACCCTGATTCAGAAGACATGTTGATGATCACGCCTTGTCCTTTTTCAACTAAGATTCTACTGACTGCTTGAGTCATCAAGTACAGCCCTTTTTGATTGATTGCGATGATTTTATCAAATACTTCATCCGATAATTCATATTTCCCATGCGCTTGCTTTTTATCCACTAGTAAGCGTGGAATATTGATACCTGCATTATTGACTAAGCCATCTATCGTACCAAAGTGTTCCTTCACTTTTGCTACGCCAGTTTCGACTTCTTCCCGCGATGTTATGTCGGTTTTCACGAATAATAATCGTGGATGGTTCAATGTCGAATCTCTAATATCGAAATTTGCTACATTGACGTTTTGTTCCAATAAGCTTTCGACGATGCTTTCTCCAATACCCGAGGAACCTCCTGTGACAATAACCGTCTTTTCCTCTATGTTTAGCCAATTTGTCATAACCTATCACCTCTTTTTTTGTTTACGCTTTCAGTATAGCTACGTATAGAGAAATAATTAAGTCAGACTTTTTTTGAGTTTCCAAAAAAAATCTGACTTAATGTATTTTTTATTGAGTGATAGCTAAGTGACTGACCATTTTCTTTGCTATTCTTCTGTAATTTCTTTTAACTTTCAATTTAGTATCGCTACTTACCTGCCGATTTTTTTCGGTGCAACCAACTGATACCTACTGTCAAAACGATGGCCATACCTAAACCGATCAAGGCATTCGAGTACATCGCTTGTTCCGCTGTTTTCGGAAGGTTACTTACTTTTCCATGATGTTTTATTGGTACTTTTGTATAGGTGATTTGTTTTACTTTACTCACTTTTGGCACTGCTTTAGTTGTTACTACTTCTTTTGTTTGGCTGATTGCTGGGATCTTCGTTCTTTCAGTGATTTTCGTTTTTTCTATTTCTTTCTTTCCTTCTGTTTCCTGAATAGGAGGTGTCACCGTTTCGCTGATTTTTGGTATTTTTTCCCACTGTGCAGTATAAGTCATATCACCATCCACAAACTCACTCACCGTTGGCGTCCAACCAAGGAATTTATATCCTTCTCTCGTTGGTGTTCCGCTAAAGCTAGGAGTTGCCATTCCTGCTCTTAGATCTGAGAATACTTGACCATCGAAAACGCTCTCATTTTCAACGCCATCCGTATAAACTACTCGATAAGTTATTTCTTTTGTGATTATCGGCTCCCAAACAGCGGTATAGGTCACATCCCCAGTCACTACATCCGTAACTTCCTTATCCCATCCTTTGAAGATATAGCCCTCTCTTGTTGGAGTCCCATTGAATATTGGTGTTGCAGAACCAGCTGTTAAATTTGAAAATACTTGATCCGCAAAAATCTCTTCCCCAGGTACACCGTCTGTATAGTTGACTTGATAAGTCGGAATCGGTTCCCATGTTGCTGTATAGACAACGTCACTAGTGACTGTTTCGCTGACGCTCGGACTCCAACCAGCAAATGTATAGCCTTCTCTTGTAGGCTCTGCGCCAAAACTTGGCGTAGCTGCTCCTGGTTCGATTCGGATAAACGTTTTGTCCTCAAATATGACCTCATCCTCTACTCCATCTACATAACTCACTGTATACGATTCGATTGGTGTGAATGAAACATTTACTGTGACTGAGGCAAGACGTGAGGCATTCGATGCTTCTGTAGGTAAAGAAACATGGATCTCAAGCATGTTCACATCACCAATCTCACCTTCGATTAGAAAAGGCACACCGATCATACGAACACTTGGATCTAGGTACGGGCTCGTATTACTGAATAGATCACCGACCTGATATTTCCCCAATGAGCCACCATTTAGAAAAACTTCCAACTCCATCTCACTAGGGTTTCTTCTTTCCGTATCCGTGTTATCCAGCGTAGATAAATCGACCATGATCATTGCCACACCGCTTTGTTGGTTTTGGGATAACAATCTCACTTGTGTTGAAAATATCCCAGGAGGATTTCCCGGGGTAATTTGTGCACCATTAAAATGCCACGGAATCATCGCATCTTCCCCGACAGAATAAAAATCAATACCATTTGCAGAATATGAAACCTCCGAGTTGACGATTGGCGTTGCTGCAAATACGTTTGGGCTAAAACCTAGAAAGACCAGAAATACAATAAAACAAGACACTATCTTTTTCATGATACTCCTCCATTCTGACATGAAGTCAAGAATCACATTGTGTTGCACTCCATAACTTTGCTCAATACCGAACAAAGCGAAGTACATGTGTTTATAGTTTATAAACCCTACCTTTTTTGAATCTATTTTAGTGATAGCTACTCAACCACCAATTTAATCTCCTACCTTCTATTTAATCGTGTTGTACTAGTTGCTTTTAATCTATTGTAAATATCATAAAAATATAAAAGCCGATTATTAATATTTAAAAACGTTATTATTATACTTTCTAATTGATATTTTTAACTACCTTGAAAATCAATTATTAGTTTACTGTCAAGT
>NZ_JAFLWG010000072.1:0-8751 GCF_017316315.1 Enterococcus sp. DIV1298c
CCCCATGACTCGGTAGCGGTCGGTGAAGACGGCCCAACGCATGAGCCAGTAGAACAATTGGCTTCTGTTCGAAGTATGCCAGGAGTTCATGTCCTACGTCCAGCAGACGGGAACGAAACACGTGCCGCGTGGAAAGTAGCTATGGAATCAACAGATACACCGACGATCTTAGTACTAAGTCGTCAAAACTTACCTGTTTTGCCATCAACAAAAGAAGTGGCAGATGACATGGTCAAAAAAGGCGCTTACGTCTTGTCTCCAGCAAAAGGAGACCAACCAGAAGGGATCTTGATCGCAACTGGCTCTGAAGTAGCTTTAGCTGTCGATGCACAAAAAGTATTAGCAGAACAAGGCAAAGACGTTTCTGTCGTTTCAATGCCAAGTTTTGATTTGTTTGAAAAACAATCAGCTGAATACAAAGAAAGTGTCTTGCCAAAAGCAGTGACAAAACGTGTGGCCATTGAAGCAGCAGCTTCATTCGGCTGGGAACGTTACGTAGGTACAGAAGGGAAGACGATCACATTCGATCACTTCGGCGCTTCTGCACCTGGAAACAAAATACTTGAAGAATTTGGTTATACCGTGGATAATGTTGTTAATGTCTACAATCAATTTTAATCAAATAATAAAAGCAGTTCGATTGGAGTGCTTGGAGATTTTTTCCAAGCCTCCAATTTTCTATTTTTTTCGACTAAACCGAATGAAAAGAGACTTATTTTTGTTGCTTTTATATTACTTTTTTATTACGTAGATATTACAAAAGCGGAATTATATAAGATTTATTTGAGTTTCAATAAAATAAAACGTATAATTTAAATGATTAAGTTTCGTTTAAGAGGAAGTTTTATTCACCGTTTCATTTGAGGAGGAATTTGAATGCAAGAGCTGAGAACCCGTAGTGCCCGACATCATAGGCCAAAAAGGAAAATGATCATTAATAAAAAAGCCATTGCACCCTTAGTGGGTACAAGCCTATTAGTTGGGCCAATGTTGGTCACAGCAACACCACAAACAGTACGAGCAGATGAACTAGAGGTAGCATCTTCTGCCGATCCACAAGCCTTTATCAATCAAATTGGCTGGGCGGCGTCTGAAGTTGCAGCAAGTAATGACTTATACGCATCGGTCATGATTGCACAAGCATTACTAGAAAGTGCTTATGGAACGTCTGGATTATCAAGTGCTCCATATTATAATCTCTTTGGAGTAAAAGGTAGTGCAGGTCAATCTGTGGTGTATATGAATACGAAAGAATTTTTGAATGGTCAATGGGTGACGATGAATGAACCGTTCCGTCGCTATTCATCTTATTGGGAATCTTTCCAAGACCATGCAAATGTTTTACGTTCAACAAGTTTTTCTACAGGAGATTACCATTACTCAGGTGTATGGAAAAGTAATACAACAAGCTATTACGATGCCACAGCGTACTTAACTGGGAGATATGCAACAGACCCAAATTATGGCAGTAAACTAAATGAATTGATCAGCACGTATGATCTGACTCGTTTTGATACACCATCGACTGGATCAACAACAACTAGTACGACAAGCACCACAACGACAAGTACAACAACCTCAACGACAACGACGACAAGCAGTAGCCAGACTTATACAGTTGTTTCTGGTGATACACTTTGGGATATTGCCCAAAAATTCGGCATGTCCGTCGATGACCTTATGGCGAAGAATGGCATGACGATGTCTAATTATTCATTATTAGTTGGTCAAGAAATCAACGTCTAAGCATTAGACCGAGTATAAAACAAGAGGGTAGGAACGATTCTGGCTCTCTTAATAATAAAGTAAACCCCGCGAAAATCGCTTCTCGTATTTTCGCGGGGTTTCTTTTATTTCGTCGCGTTTGTCTTGTATCATTTAGTCAGTTGATAGATCAAAAAAAATAATTTTCGTTATTCATTTTTGACCTTTTTTTTGCATGATTTAGGAATAAACACTCGCAGACACAAGACTTTTGTATTATGATGAATAGAGAAGCAAATGAAGGGGGAAAAAACATGACACAGATTTATCAGTCGATCACAGAATTGATCGGTAAAACACCTATCGTTCGATTAAACAATATGGTTCCAGAAGGAGCTGCGGATGTTTTTGTTAAATTAGAATTTTTCAATCCAGGTGGTAGTGTGAAAGACCGGATTGCATTGAATATGATTGAAAAAGCAGAACATGACGGTTTATTAAAACCAGGCGATACGATCATTGAACCGACTTCAGGTAATACTGGTATCGGATTAGCAATGGTTGGTGTAGCCAAGGGATATCATGTGAAGCTTGTGATGCCTGAAACGATGAGTATTGAACGCCGTTTATTGATGAAAGGCTATGGCGCTGAGCTTGTTTTGACTCCAGGAACTGAAGGAATCAGTGGTTCAATCAAAGAAGCCAAACGTTTAGCAGAAGAAAACGGCTATTTCTTACCTCTGCAATTTGAAAACCCGGCGAATCCAATGGTTCATGAAAAAACGACAGGTCCAGAAATCCAAGAAGCATTTGGTGTAAACGGTTTAGATGCATTTGTCGCAGGTATCGGTACTGGCGGTACGATCACTGGAGCAGGGCACGAATTGAAACGAATCAATCCATCACTTAAAATCGTGGGGGTTGAACCAGCAGAATCTGCTGTCTTAGAAGGAAAAGAACCTGGGCCACATAAAATCCAAGGTATTGGTACTGGCTTTGTACCGGATACGTTAGATACGAATGTATACGATCAAGTCGTATCAGTATCAAGTGAGCAAGCAATGATCACTGCTCGCCGAATGGGTCAAGAAGAAGGGATCTTAGTCGGCGTTTCAGGTGGAGCCGCAGTGGAAGCAGCCTTGAATGTAGCCAAAGAGTTGGGCGCTGGGAAAAAAGTTTTAGCTGTTATTCCAGACAACGGAGAACGTTATTTGTCTACTCCTCTATATCAAGAAATGTAAAAGAATAATCGAAAAATATGAATAAAAAGTGTGAAATAATGGTGTAACATCCGTTATTTTACACTTTTTTTGTCTAAAATTGGTTAAATTATAAAATTCTTTCCTTTTTCTCTCCATAATATGTAGATTTAAAAAAATAAAAATAGTATGATAATACAAGAACAATAAGGTGGGGTTTTGTTTATATGGAAAATAAAAAAGTAGAAGCGGCAATCGAGCAATTAAAAAAAGAAAATATTCGCATTACGCCGCAAAGATATGCAGTTTTAGAGTATCTGATCGAACATCGCTCACATCCGACTGCAGATGAAATCTACAAAGCGCTAGAACATCGATTTCCTAATATGAGTGTTGCTACGGTTTACAATAATCTACGATTATTTACATCGATCGGCTTTGTTCAGGAAATGAAGTATGGTGATGCTTCAAGCCGATTTGATTTTAGTTCGCAAAGACATTATCATGTGATTTGTCAAAATTGCGAGACGATTGTTGATTTTCATTATCCTGGTTTAGAAGATATTGAAATGGCCGCGGGACGCTTGACTGATTTTGAGATCCATGATCATCGATTAGAATTATATGGATTATGCCCGAATTGTAAAAAATAAATTGGATAGTCAATAGAAGCATCGCTAAGGTCGAGTGACTTTGTCGATGCTTTTGTCTTTTTCTTTCCTATCTAAAGAAATACTTCGATAACGAATGCGTTTTAGAAAAAGTGTCTTATAATTAAGAAAAATCCCAAAAATTTTATTCTATTTTTTTACGATTTCTTATTCCTTCACAAGCGATTGGTTATTCGTTGCTAAAATCACAAAAAGAACGTTTATTTATCAGCTTTTTGAAACACAAATGCGCAAGAAACGACAAGCGTCTTCTTGTGAATTCACAAGCATAAAACTGTTGAAGCCGTTTTAATTTTGCTATAGTTAAAAATGTCAAAGGACAAAACGTTTATCGGAGGGACACACATGAAAGTAGTAGTAATCGGCTGTACCCATGCAGGAACAGCGGCAGTAAAAAGTATCTTAAAAAACAACCCAGAAGCAGATGTAACTGTTTATGAGCGTAATGACAATGTCTCATTTTTATCTTGTGGGATCGCATTGTATGTCGGAGGCGTCGTAAAAGACCCAGCAGGCCTATTTTATTCAAACCCTGAAGAATTAGCTTCTCTAGGCGCGAAAGTGAAAATGGAGCATGATGTGACTGATGTTGATACGGAAAACAAACAAGTGACAGCGAAAGACTTAAAAACTGGCGAAACTGAAACAGTTTCTTACGACAAATTAGTGATGACAACTGGTTCATGGCCAATCATCCCACCAATCAAAGGGATTGAATCTGAAAACATTCTTTTATGTAAAAACTATAACCAAGCAAACGAAATCATTGCAAAAGCAGAAGATGCGAAAAAAGTAGTCATCGTTGGTGGTGGATACATCGGAATCGAATTAGTTGAAGCGTTTGTTGAATCAGGCAAACAAGTAACGTTGATCGATGGTTTAGATCGTATTTTGAATAAATATTTAGATAAACCATTTACAGACGTATTAGAAAAAGAATTAGTTGACCGTGGTGTGAATTTAGCTTTAGGTGAAAACGTTTCTGAATTCATTCCAGACGAAAACGGTAAAGTGAAACAAGTAACTACCGCTAGTCAAACATTTGATGCGGATATGGTCATCTTATGTGTTGGTTTCAGACCAAATACAAAATTGATCGAAGGTAAAGTAGAAACATTACCAAACGGCGCAATCAAAGTAAATGAGTACATGCAAACAAGTGATCCAGATATTTTTGCAGCTGGAGATTCAGCAGTTGTCAACTATAACCCAAGTGGTACTCAAAACTATATTCCTTTAGCGACAAACGCTGTCCGTCAAGGTTTATTAGTAGGGAACAACTTGACAGAACAAAAAATGGCTTATCGTGGTACACAAGGGACTTCTGGTTTGTACTTGTTCGGTTGGACGATCGGGTCAACCGGTGTTACAAAAGAAAGTGCGCCAATGAATAACTTGGATGTCCAAGCAACATTATTCGAAGACAACTATCGTCCAGAATTCATGCCAACTACTGAAAAAGTCATGATGGAACTTGTTTATGAAAAAGGAACAAATCGTATCGTAGGCGCACAATTCATGTCTAAATACGACATCACTCAATCTGCGAATACAATGTCATTAGCTGTTCAAAATAAAATGACTGTCGAAGATTTAGCTCTTTCTGACTTCTTCTTCCAACCTCATTTTGACCGTCCTTGGAACTACTTGAACCTTCTTGCTCAAGCAGCGCTAGGAGAAATCGAAACAGCGCAATAATTTGACTGGGTGTCATAAGACACATAGCTGATTGGATAAAATGGATCATCTGGAAACAGTAGTGTTTCTGGATGATCTTTTTTTGTGATTTTTCTACATCTATTTGTTCAAATTCAAAGTCTTTTGTTTTGATTCTCACGAGAGGGTAGCGGATTGTATCAAATTTCACCAGTTGCAATTAGTTGTTTTTCACTGATATTTTTGTCAAAATAATAGATGTAATTAATTTCTGACTAAGGAATAAAGAAAGTTGGAATAGAGGAGGATCATTATGGAAAAAGAGTATTTCGTACAACAAGACAACTTTATCGAAGATTATAAAAAAGTAACAGGATCTGAAACGGTCGATATTGATGCTTTAGCGGATAAAGTGATCAATCAGTTAAATGAAACACAAGCTGAGGAATTCGTCTTATCTGGTGAGGATACGAAGACGGGGGAAGAACATCAATTTCCATTTAGTCGACGAATCTATACCGATGAAAATGATGGCACATTGAATACAGAATATACGTACGAAGGACAACCGTACGAATTACGGACGGATGACGAGACGGAATAAAATAGTCGACGAAAGTATCCTGAATAAGCTGTCAGAGCTGCTTGTAATGCGTGCGCGCTTTCCTCGATAGGTGGGAGAAGTGCAAACGTACAAGCAGCTATTCTCCTGACATAAATATATTCCGAAAAGTGAATAGCAGAACAAAAACAAACCAAAACTATTCTAAAAAATTCAACCAATCCTTTCTTGCTTCAAGTCTTATTTTTACGTATACTAAATTTAAAGCGAGGGATAATAATGTTGAATTTAGAAAACTATTTAAAAGCGGGTCAAACGATCGTTTCCAATCTTTTGCTGAAAAATTATCATCGCATCGGCTTAGAAGCGGATGAATTTTTGTTTATTTTGCAATTGCATATGGCACAATCAGAGGGTGATTCCTTTCCAGATCTGATGGCTATTGCCCAAGACATGGGTGTTAAGCAAGACAAGGTTTTTCAAATCTTGAACCGTCTAGTTAGTGGTCATTTTATTTCAATCGAAACAACCCTGATTGATGGACGGAAAGCAGATCGCTATGATTTGACACCTACTTATGCACATTTGGAAAGATTATTAGAAAAAGATACACAAAAGCAAGAAGAAGAAGTTCAAGAAAAAGTGACACGATCAGTTTATCAACTCTTTGAGCAAGAATTTGGACGCCCGTTATCCTCGATTGAGTTCCAACGAATCGGTCAATGGTTAGAAGACGATCATTATCATCCTGAAATCTTGAAATTAGCTTTGCGTGAGGCTGTCTTGAACCAAGCGTATAGCTTTAACTATATCGACCGTATTCTCTTGTCATGGGAACGGAAAAACCTAAAAACAAAACAACAAGTAGAAGAAGATCAAAAGCGCAGAAAGCAGCAACTGCTTCAAAAAGAAATCGATCAGCCAGCCCAACAAGCAGAGCTGCCTAAAGTGTCACTGAAGAATTGGCTGGAAGAATGGGAGTAATATGTTAGGTAAACAACGGACAATGGAAGCTTTTGAAAAAATGTACGAGATGTTTCCAGAAGCTCATGGAGAATTACAGCATAAAAATCCATACGAATTATTGATTGCCGTCATTTTAAGCGCACAAGCGACAGACGTTTCCGTCAATAAGGCGACACCTGCTTTATTTGAAGCTTTTCCGACACCAGAGGCGTTAGCTGAAGCCCCACTGGAAGAGATCATTCCTAAAATCAAAACGATCGGGTTGTATCGGAACAAGGCAAAAAATATCAAAGCTTGTGCCCAACAGTTGATTGACCATTTCGGTGGCGAAGTCCCTCAAACAAGAGAGGAACTTGTTTCATTACCCGGTGTAGGCAGAAAAACGGCGAACGTCGTACTAGGAGATGCATTCGGTGTGCCAGCAATAGCTGTCGATACTCACGTAGAAAGAGTGACGAAACGTCTGAGGATCTGCAAATTAGATGCATCAGTACAAGAAGTTGAACAAACATTGATGAAAAAGGTGCCGGAAGAATTATGGGTCAAAACGCATCATACATTGATATTCTTTGGTCGTTATCATTGTACAGCTAGAAGCCCACGTTGTGAGGTCTGCCCACTATTGGATATGTGCCAAGATGGGAAAATGCGGATGAAAGATCCGGCGAACAAAAAATTGAAATGAACATTGAAATGAACCAAGAACGTCGAAAGTCGGGAGGACTTCGACGTTTTTTTGTATGGACAGATAACAGTTGCATGTATCCTTAAATGAATCATCCATTTTTCTTCGCTCGTATAAATTATATGACAAGTGATTTTTCTTAAACAAATTTTATAAATTATTTTATATTTTTTTATATTGTCATTTATTAAACTTTTTTTCTTGTTAAACGTTGATTAGATAACTTTTAATATTTATTTATTTTATTTAAATTTTGTTATATTTAATATTTTAAAAAACAAAGGTTTCTGTTAGAGTTTAATTATAGAGGAGGAATTATATGATTAAAAAAACATTACTTTTATCAACTTTAGTTTTAACAATGGCAGGATGCGCAACAGCTGCTCAAGGAGAAGATACGACAAGTACCACAAATGGAGTACAAGAGGAAACACCGGTCATTACCCTTTCGGATGTCGAAGAGGCACAACAAGAATGGGCAGAAAACATCATTGCGATTGGGGCAGCAAGCTTAGAAAGTCATGAGGAAGCTGAAGAAAAAGCGCTTGAGACGCTTGAGAACCTGTATGCGTATGATGATGGTCAAGTATTATTCAAACCAACTAAAGCAGCAGAAGTGCCATTCCGAGGAACAAAAGATGACGCATTATCTTACTTTGTCGGTGGGGATATCGAAGAAGACGGTGGGTTTGCCTTAGAGCCTTGGACAGACATCCGTTTTGATAATCACGACACGATCCTTAATGGTAACACAGCGATTTCATCAGGTGTATATTACTTTACTTCAGGAGAAACTAATGAGGAAGTGAAAGTGGAGTATACTTTTGGCTATATCATGGATGAAGACGGCGACTTGAAAATCCAGTTACACCACTCAAGTGTTCCATTCGGCTAAACGACAGATGTAGGTATTGAGATAACATCTCAATGATCGACTATCCTGCTTGATCTTTTAACACTTCCACCATTTAAGATTGTTACATAGTGCAGGATAGTCTAACTGATGTTAAAAACAAATTGAATATGCGCATTGGTTTAAACAAATTTAAACTATATGTAAGAAAACTGGGTGTTCAAAAACTAAATTTGATCACCCAGTTTTTGTTATGTTTTTTATTTGGAATCAGGCCATAAAGTTCTTTTAAATTAATTCGAAGAAAAATGAAGTTGTATATATAATTATTGGAATTTTTTCTCAAAATAACTTACTATTAAATTGTATTTGTTTTTTTATAATAGTTATTTTAGGTTATCAAGGGCAAACATAAAGAAATAAACTATGTTTATTTTAAATAATTACTATAAATA
>NZ_JAFLWG010000073.1:0-8838 GCF_017316315.1 Enterococcus sp. DIV1298c
TTTGTCTACAATCTGAAGCCATCCTTTCCGGATGGCTTTTTCTATTGATCAATCACTACTACTTCTGGATGAAGCTCGAGAAGAACGGGATGTTCGCGTTCCACTATCACCAGCAGCATTCGCATCTTCAGAACTTGGAGGCGTAGCAGAGGATTCAGGTGGTGGTGTTTCCTCGCTAGAAGATGCTGGTGGTTCTGTTGATGGTTCGCTGCTAGGTTCTGTTGGTTCACTGCTTGGTGGTGTCGATTCTTCAGTGCTAGGTTGAGTCGTTGAGCTTGTTGATGTCTCAGGAACGGTTTCACTAGTTGAAGACTCAGGAACCGGGCTTACTGGAACGACTTCAGATGAAGAAGGAATCGTTGCAGATGGCACAGTAGCGTTTGTATTACCAGATGATGACGATTGATTTCTAAAGAATAGTTCGCCACCAGAACGGTACAAGCCACTTGGCATCGTCCAATCCGTATTTGTTACATTTGCCGAGACAAACTGCATCAACTCACGATAGACATCGGAAGCGACATCTGTTGCATTGGAAGTGATCGGTGTCATTTTGTCGTTATAGCCTGTCCAAACGGAGATCGCATAGTTCGGTGTATAACCTGCAAATAAAATATCAGGATAAACACCAGTTGTCGTACCTAATTTTGCATATTCCTCGTCTGTATAATTAGATGTACCTGTTTTACCTGCTTGGATCAATCCTGGAATTGCGGCATTCGTACCGGTTCCGCGAGTGATCGTGTCCTTCAAGATGTCGGTAACCATATACGCTGTTTCTTCGGACATGGCTCTTGTTCCTTCTGGTTCGAAGGTTTCTTCTGTGCCATCTTGGAAGACGATCCGATTGACGTATTGTGGTTTATAATAAGTACCACCGTTTGCCAAAGCAGCGTAGGCCGCAGCCATTTTTTCAGAAGAAGCACCGTATTTTGTCCCATCTTGTTGTTCTGTATTACTTGAAATCGCATTTGATTGGTGGATCGTGCTGTATTCGATCCCTAAATTACTCAAGAATTCAGCAACTTTATCTGCGCCTACTTCATTGAAAAGTTTGACAGCAGGAACGTTTCTTGAGAGGTATAGTGCTTGACGTAAAGTGATCATGCCCATGTAACGATTGTCCCAGTTGGACACAGGAATCGTGGTTCCTTCATAATTGTAAGGTGCATCGGCGATCAATTTACCTGTTGAATAGTTCAATTCTTCAAATGCTGGTGCATAGTCAGTGATTGGCTTCATCGTAGACCCAAAGTCACGAGAAGTATTGACAGCTAAGTTGTTTCCTAAAGCGACATCATCAGGGATGTTTCGTCCACCGATCTGTGCTTTGACTTGTCCGGTATTGACATCGATCAACGTAGTCGCAACTTGCATTTGATCGTCAGGGAAAGTCACGTATTGATCAGTATTCACAACATCGTATAAGTGTTTTTGTGCATTTAAGTCTAGGTTTGTGTAAATATCTAAACCGTCAGTATAAACATTCTTATCTGTTTTCGCATGGACTTCATTGATGACCTCTTTGACGTAATTGTCAACGATTCGTGCATTGGAGTCTTCTTGTGTTAATTCTTGTAACCCGTCTGTGATCGGTGTATTGATTGCTGTGTCATATTCTGTTTGAGAGATTTTTTCGTTTTGGAGCATCGTATACAATACTGTGTCACGGCGTTTTTTGGCTTGCTCTGGAAACTGATAAGGATCATAGGCAGAAGGAGCTTGAGGCATTCCTGCTAAAAGAGCGGTTTGCGGTAGATCCAATTCTCCTAAGCTTTTTCCGAAATAGGATTGAGCGGCTGTTTCCATCCCGTAAAGACCGTTAGACATATAGACTTTATTGACGTAATAAGTCAGTATTTCTTGTTTTGATTTCGTTTGTTCCAGTCTGACAGCCATCCAAGCTTCTTGGGCTTTACGTCTGATCGTTTGGTCTTCGGTACTGGTAGAGAAGAATGAAAGCTTGATCAGCTGCTGTGTCAATGTACTACCACCTTGTAGCCCGCCAGAAGTAAAGTTTGATAATGCGGCACCGATGATCCGAACAGGGTCAACACCGATATGTTTGTAAAATCGGCGGTCTTCGACTGAAACGATGGCATCTTCAAGTGTTTTTGGTAGTTCATTGGCAGAAATCTTTTCTCGTTTTTCTGCCCCTAGATCTTCAAAGAGTTCACCATCTTTAGTAAACAGTTTTGAGGAAACCGTGGCATCCAGTTTTTCATCGGTCAACTCAGGGGCATCTTTGGCATAAAACCAAAAAAGTCCGACGCCTGCAAGAAAAGCGACACATATTAAGGAAAGACCTATCAAAAGGATACGTGTGATCAATCCTTTACGATCTTTTCCAGTGCCTTTTTTTGTCGGTTGTTTTCCTCTTTTCTTTGCATTTTTTGCAGAAGAAGAGGAGGTACTTCGTTTAGAAGATCTCGTTTGATTAGTTGGCATTCGTTGGTTCTCCTTCATTAGATTCTAAGTACTGATCGATTGCTTGCAAATAAGGTACGCGAGGGGCGTAACCAGTTGGAATCTCGATACCTAGTTTTTCGATCAATGAAAGCGGCAAGGATTTCCTTCCTTGTGCCTGTTGTTCATGCCAATAGTGTACTAAATGAGTACTATCTAAGTAGAAACAACGATGCAAGGTAGAAAACCATAATAGAACAAAACAGATTCCTCCTTGTTTTTGGCAAGCTTCCATATGTGAGATTTGATGGGGATGAAAATTTTTAAATGGAAACGAAGTCTTGTTTTTCGTCTCTTTTGCTTCAAAATCCAAATAGAAACCTCGATAGACACCATTATAATCAGTTGTTGAGGCTTGAGCGAAATAAGCTTCTTTGATCACAGCGGCACTTCGTCGAGGGTAATCAACTTTTACGATTTGAACCGGTGTTGGCTTCTTATGGATGACTGCCATTTGATGCGCCAGATAATACTCGTTGCTTTCATTGATGGCTTCTTCAAATCGCATCCCACGATTGCCAAACTCCGTGTTTGGGTTCCTTTTTGCTTGTTTTTTTTCTTTGGACGAGGCATCCTTGATATAAGGACGGCCATTTGGATAGCGTAACACCATGATCGAATCACTCTCCTAGGCCACATTATAGCAAAAAAGCACAGAGAAAGAAAAGGAAACTGGAATGGATAGTATAAAAGTGATGTATATCTCTGGTTATCGAAGTTTTGAATTAGGAATATTCAAAGATAATGACCCTAAAATGACAGTTATTAAAAAAGTTTTAAAAAATGAATTGACTCAATTAGTGGAGGAAGGATTGGAATGGGTGATCATTAGCGGGAATCTTGGCGTTGAATTATGGACAGGTGAAGTCGTTGCCGAAATGAAGATGGATTACCCTGATTTGAAGCTGGGGATCATCTACCCATTTGCAGAGTTTGGAAGTGGTTGGAATGAGAATAATCAGGAAAAGAAAAGGTTGGTAGAACAGCTTTCTGACTATCGTGAAGCGGTCAGTCATCAACCGTATCAATCGCCTAGTCAATTGAGAAATCATACGCAATTTCTTTTGCAGCATACGGATGGAACGTTGTTGATCTATGACCCCGAATATCCTGGGAAAACGGACTATTTTTTGAAGGATGCACTAAAATATCAAGAAGGGCATCCTTATGAGATTCGAACAGTCAGTATGGACGATTTGCAAAATTTTAGTGAATAAAATAATATAGTGTTTGATTTATCAAGTCTTTTCCGATACAATAAAAAAGTAGAAACGTGAATACGTAAATGAGAACTAGAGGTGTAAATATGGCGAATTTGATTTATAGTCCTAAAGACATTTTACAACAAGAATTCAAAACAAAAATGCGCGGATATGATCCGATCGAAGTGGATGAATTCTTAGACAATATCATCAAAGATTACGAGACTTACAGCAAACAACTCCTTGCTTTACAAGAAGAAAACGATAAATTAAGTGCAAAAGTCGCTCAATTATCTAAAAACCAAGGAGCAGCTCCAACACGCACACAACAAGCAGAAACACCGAAAAGTGCGGCAGTAACGAATTTTGATATTTTAAAACGTCTATCAAATCTTGAACGTGAAGTATTTGGTAAAAAACTAGATGCACAAGCAGGAAATGTTCCACCAGCAACACCTAATCCAAACAATTACACATCAACAAATGAACATGACAACGAAGCAACACGTCAGTTCTAAAGAATGAATAGATTGTGGTTTTCGGGTAATCGCGGTCTGGCTTTGACCAGGCTGAGGAAAGTCCATGCTCGCACAGGCTGTGATGCCTGTAGTGTTCGTGCTTAGCGAAAAAATAAGCTAAGGTACTCTTTTAGAGTAACGGCAGGAAAACAAGCTAAGGCTTAGGCTATGCTTCAGTATCCTTGAAAGTGCCACAGTGACGAAGCGAACGAGGAAACTTGTTCGGTGGAACGCGGTAAACCCCTCGAGCGAGCAACCCAAACAACGGTAGGGGCGCTTTTTGTCGGGGAATCAGAACGAGACAAAAGGGCAGTTGATCTGCAGATAGATGGTTACCGCTTTGTTTTTTCTCCCTGGAAAAACAAAGTACAGAACATGGCTTATAGAAAACCACGATATTCAGGGAACAAAGCGATAGGCGATTTGCCTTCAAAAATCAGCGTTAAAATATTTTTTCCTAGATCGTGGCTTTTAAATAGAGAAGGTTGGATTTAGGGGATTGGAAGTCTGGGATTTTACTCATTTCCCAGACTCTTTTTTGATATAAGGAGAGTAAAATGGATAAAAATAGAGAATTTAATTTAATCGCGACAGCGGCAAGCGGTTTAGAAGCATTAGTCGGCAAAGAACTAAGAGACTTAGGGATCGAATGCCAAGTAGAAAATGGACGTGCGCGTTTTAAAGGAACAATGGAAACGATTGCGACTGCTAATCTATGGTTAAGAACAGCTGATCGCATCAAGATCGTTGTTGGTGAATTTGATGCACGGACTTTTGACGAACTATTCGAGCAAGTCAAAGCGTTACCATGGGAAGATTATCTTCCTTTAGATGCGTCATTCCCTGTAGCTGGGAAATCGATCAAATCGACACTTTATAGTACACCAGACTGTCAAGCGATCACTAAAAAAGCAATCGTTGAAAGACTGCGGACATATTATCATCGTCCGGCAACTGTTCCGTTGACGGAAACAGGCGCGCATTTCCAATTAGAAGTTGCTTTGCTAAAAGATCATGTGTTAGTTACCCTTGACACTACTGGCCCAAGCTTATTTAAACGTGGCTATCGTTTAGAAAAAGGTGGGGCACCATTGAAAGAAAATATGGCAGCGGCTTTAGTGATGTTGACAAATTGGCGAAAAGATCGCCCGTTTTATGATCCAGTTTGTGGTTCAGGAACGCTTTGTATTGAAGCGGCACTTATCGGGCATAATATCGCTCCTGGATTCAACCGTGAGTTCGTTTGTGAAACATGGGATTGGTTCGATGCGTCTGTAATGGAAGCTGTTCGTGCAGCAGCGGAAGAACAGGCAGATTATGATATCGAATTAGACATCACTGGTTCGGATATCAATGGTCAAATGATCGGTATTGCAAGAGCCAACGCTGAAGAGATCGGTTTGGGCGATTCCATCACTTTCCAACAAAGGGCAGTGAAAGACTTCAAAACAGAAAAAGAATACGGTGTGATCGTTGCGAATCCTCCTTACGGTGAGCGTTTAGGTGAAGAAGAATCCGTTCGTCGTTTGTACAAAGAAATGGGCGAAGTTTTCCGTCCATTGAAGACTTGGAGCAAGTACATCTTGACAAGTGATCTGGCATTTGAAGAGTTTTATGGACAAAAAGCAACAAAGAAACGCAAGTTATACAATGGTGCTTTGCGCACGGATCTATTCCAATATTGGGGAACGCGACCACCAAGAAAAGAACGAACAGAAAACGAATAACTAGGATATAAGTATGGACACCAAAAAATGGTTGGGGACTTTAAAATCTTTAACCCTATGATTTTTGGAGGATATAAAAATGAATGAACAAGCAAAAAAGTATTGGGAAGAATTTTGGCAAGGTGAAACCCCTCCAACACATGTGACAGCAGAGCAGTGGGGCTGGGAGGGAACACCGATGGCAGATGAGTTGGCGGCCTTGATTTTAAAAGGGATCAAAACAGCGTCATGTTCATCCTACGATGAATGCCTGTATTACGGTGAAGACCCTCTGTCTAAAATCGGCAGTTATACCATTGTTTTAAATCGTAAAGACGAGCCTGTAGGTATCATAAAATATACAGATATGACGATAATGCCGATGAATGAAGTAACAGAAGAAATTGCCCGTGCTGAGGGTGAGGGTGATTTGAGCTATGATTACTGGTATCAAGTGCATAAAAAGTTTTTTAAAGAGTTGATGCCTCAAATTGGAAAAGAATTTTATGAAGAGATGCCCCTTGCTGTTGAACGGTTTGAATTAATCGATGCAAGGAAATATAAGTAAGATATAACAATTGGATAAATGATAATTAGGATAAGTTGGAGGATTTTTTGTATGAACGAAAAGGAATTTTTGAAAGAAGTTAAAGAGATCGATTTAATGAGTCAAGCACTAACAGTACTTGATTGGGATATTCAAACAGGCATGCCAGAAAAATCAAGCGAAGACCGTAGTGAAGTCAACAGCTATCTATACGGACTTTACTTCTCAAAAAAAGTAGGCCCTAAAATCGCCGAAGCAATCGAGTATTTTTCAGCACACCCTGACGAATTATCTGAAGTTGGTCGAGCTGTCTTTGAGAAAGTCAAAGAAGACTATGAATTAGAGCACAAAGTACCTGAAGAATTAATGAAAGAATTGACTTCTGCGACGTCTAAAGCTCATACAAAATGGCAAGAATCTCGTGAGTCGAAACAATTTGCTGATTTTGAAGCAGCGTTGACTAGAAATATCGAGATCACAAAACAGTTGATTCCTTACTGGCGTAAGGATGAAAAAACAGACTATGATGTTTTATTGAACCAATATGAACCAGGAATGACAGTAGAGATCTTGGATCAAGTGTTCGATCAAGTAAAAGAGGGAATCATTTCCATCCGCCAGGCGTTAGTTGAAAAAGGAACAGCGCCCGCAACAGATTTCCTTTCACGTAAAATGACAAAGGAACAGCAAAAACGCTTTGTTGTCAGCGTCATTGAACAATTAGGGTATGATTTTTCTAGAGGTCGCTTAGATGATACGATCCATCCATTTATGATCGGTGTTAACCGTAACGACGTGCGAATCACGACTCGTTGGAATGAAGAAGACTTCAAGATGGCGACATTTGGGGTCATCCATGAAGCTGGCCACGGGATGTATGAACAAAATATCGATGAAAAATATCTATATACACCAGTGGGCGAAGGCACGTCAATGGGTATCCATGAATCGCAATCACTATTCAATGAGATCATCGTTGGTAGCAACCGCAGTTTCTGGGAGAAACAATATCCATTCTTCCAAGAATGCGCAGAAGGCACATTTGATGATATCTCTTTTGTTGATTTCTATCGTTCACTACAACACACAAAAGCAAGCTTGATCCGAATTGAGGCGGACAGCTTGACGTATCCATTGCATATCATCATTCGTTATGAGATTGAAAAAATGATCTTCAACGAAGGATTAGCAGTTGAGAAATTACCAGAAGTATGGAATCAAAAATATGAAGAATATCTAGGTATCCGTCCGACAAATGATTTAGAAGGAATCTTACAAGATGTCCATTGGTCAGGTGCAAGTTTTGGTTACTTCCCTTCCTATGCGTTAGGATTCATGTATGCTGCACAATTAGTGCATGCGATGAAAAAAGATCTCTCAGTCGATGATATTCTTGCTTCTGACGATTATTCTCCAATCAAAGAGTGGATGACAGAGAAAATCCATCAGTACGGCGCGTCAAGAAAACCAAATCAATTGATTTTAGATGCAACAGGAGAACCGTTGAATCCGCAATACTTGATCGATTTTATGAGAAAACTTTATTTTAGCGTATACGGTATCGAAGAAGCCTAAGAAATTTCCTAGTAAAAGGTGGATGCGGAAGTGGATAAATTAAGTAAAATAGCAAACTATAGTATGGAACAACTGTCCTTGGATCGTTCAGGACATGGGGTCGATCATACAAAACGAGTCGTTGAATTGGCTCGTCAAATCTTAGAAACAGAACCGCAAGCTGATTCTTTTATCACTATTGCTTCCGCCTATTTACACGATACGATCGATGACAAGGTGGTCGAAGATGAAGAACAAGCAAAAACGCATCTTAAAGGATTTCTAACGAGTATTGAACTAGCAGAATCAGAGATCCAACATATCTTTCATATCATCGAGAATATGTCTTTTTCTAAAGGGTTGTCTGGTCAGGTCGATTTGTCCTTAGAAGGGAAAATCGTGCAAGATGCAGATCGTTTAGAAGCTCTGGGAGCAATAGGCATCTTACGAACCGCCTACTATGGTGGCTTTCACGGACATCCGATTTTCGATTCGACAATCCAACCGATCAATTATACGAAGAAACAAGATTATCGGAAAGGATCGACAGTCATCAATCACTTTTACGAAAAATTGTTGTTACTGTCAGATCAAATGAATACAAGGTATGCTAAACAAGAAGCGAAGCGACGTGAAGCCTTCATGCGTGACTTTTTGAAGGAGTTTTACGAAGAGTGGTTTGTTGAAGTTGACTCACCTGATCGTCAAACTTGGCGTGATCGCTAATGGAATGATACATGACTGGAACGTTTTCCGGCTCTTTGTCAATAAGGACTGATGAGTGCAATCAAGTAAAATCCGGAAGAGGAAGTGAACACTTCTTCTCCGGATTTTCTTCGTTATTT
>NZ_JAFLWG010000074.1:0-3963 GCF_017316315.1 Enterococcus sp. DIV1298c
TAAAATGATAAGTTAGAACTACCTGACAATAAAATCCTTTAATTTATCAACTTCTATAATTCTTTTTCTTTGTTTCTGTCATTTTAAATTTTTAAAAATTTCCAATTTATAAAATTCGTGTTTTCTGTTGACAAATAAAATCTATAGATTTATTATGTCTGTAGTCAAAAGATATCTGCGGTTTACGTGGGTTATAAAAATAAAGAGGTGTTTATTATGAAAAAGAAAATTGTTTTAGGATTTGTATTAATATTCTTATCCCTTATTCCTATGATTTATTCTGGATTGTTTTTAGGTGCATCATTAGATCCATATGGTAATATGGATCAATTACCAGTAGCTCTAGTCAATTCCGAAAAAAATATAATTCAAGATAAATTAGTTGAAGAAAAATTATTTGATTTAAAAGAAGAAACAAACATGGATAGCGCGATGGAAAAGTTAAGAGACGGAAAAGTATATGCCATTATAAGTTTTGGTGAAGATTTTCAAGGTAAAATTACAACTTTTCCAAAGCTAAAAGAAAACGCTGAATTACAATTGATAACTTCTGAAGGACTTAATTCCTTTTCTTCAAAAGTCATCACTAGTACAATGAACCAATTTGTACAACATGTTAATGCAGAACTATCTTCTAAAATTATTGACAAGATGCAAGGCATGAATATTCCAGATTCAACTGGTTCTATCGTTAAATTACAAGTCAAAAATATTCATCCAGTAAAAAATAAT
The DNA here is from genome assembly GCF_017316315.1 of Enterococcus sp. DIV1298c. Classification (NCBI taxonomy): domain Bacteria; kingdom Bacillati; phylum Bacillota; class Bacilli; order Lactobacillales; family Enterococcaceae; genus Enterococcus; species Enterococcus sp. DIV1298c. The sequence continues at coordinate 733 of NZ_JAFLWG010000074.1, forward strand.
GGTGAAGCAATGGCTCCATATTTATTTTCATTAACACTTTTTGTTGCTGGGATATTTGTCAACCAATTTACAATGCGTAATTTGAAGAAAAAAGGAGAAAAATTTACAACGTACTGGACAAAACAATATGTTTTTCCTGTAATAATTGGTTTAGTTCAAGTACTTTTATTACTAAGTGGGAATTTCTTATTTATCCATATTCCAGTTAACTCACTCTATCAATTAATGGCTTTCTTATTTTTAACTTCTGCAACATTCTTGAGTATAATTGTAGGATTTAATAAATTGATTCCAGGAATTGGATCTTTAATTGTTTTAATTTTAACTATGCTCCAAACGTCAGCTGCAGCTGGTGTTTATCCTATTCTCTTAACCAATAGTCTATTTGAAAAAATTAATGCTTGTATTCCAATGACCTATACAATAAGAGGATTGAGAAGTATTATCAGTTTGGAAGGCATTAATTTAGCAGAAAATGTTTACGTATTAATCGGCTTCTTAATTTTTGGCCAATTCTTAATTTTACTTTCCTATTTAATACATGAACGACGCTTCAAAAAAACATCAAACTAAACAATAAAGGTGGGAAATAGTAATGAAAATCTATAAAATTGATGCTGCTAAAAAAAAGAAGACGGAGATTAGAGAAAGACATGATAAATTAGGACAAGAATATACAGATATAGATACTTTTGTCAAAGATCTACTTAAAGAAAAAAGAGAAATAAACAAAAACAGGAATTGCTTTAAATGAATTTACAGATTATTATTCTTCTAAAATCTTATATAATTAACTGTACTTGAATTTAATATTTAGGCAATACTCTAAATATAAAAAGAGACAAACGCTGAGTTCGTCTCTTTTTATATTTAGCTTTAATCTTGAAATTTTTATTAAATCCTATTTGATTAACATTAGTTTATGTGGGATTTTTAAGACTCTGTATAATCCTTAAAATTAGCAGTTGTCGCAATTCTGTCTATAGTCCATTATTTATCTATTGGTAAACATACTTTTTTGGGTAGTCTTCACAAAACAATAATAAACTAATTAGTTTATTATTTAAAATAGTAGAATAAAAATATATTATTTTATAAATTAAAAATAAATAATTTTATTAGTGTGTACATAAAATCACCATAAACGTGCCTGGAAAGAGCTTCAGAAGGACTTATCCATACTCTAATGCAATCATGCCTTGGGGCTGTTTCAAAAGCTACTTTCCCATTTTTTGAAAATTTCTTTGTTTTTTTAATCGCCGTATTCCCGCAAAAAGTGATCAAACAGCTGTATTGTCCTTTAGTATACTTCAAATATTCAAAAGGTTTTTCATTGAAACAAATTCCTGTCGCTTTTATTCTCGTTTGCTGTTTTTCTGCTAATAACCAACTTTTCTTAGTCGAATGCTCTTGCAAGCGTGCTTCTACTGAAATAATCGAGCCATCTTCCTGTTCTAAATAAATGGACGAATAATACTCCTTAGAGATAGGAACTGCCTTACTTAATTCTGAAATCTGTCTCCCTAATAATCGACAACCAGTTTCCTGGGCGAACGTATAAACCAAATATTCTGAACCATCTTTGAACAAGAGAGAATAGACTTGATACACTTTTTTTGGCTTCGCCTTTTCCTTTTTGGGGACTGCGGCCAACTGTTGAATCACTGGTTGTTTCACTTCGTGTGTTTTTTCATACTGCATTAATTGTTTTAAAGTAGGCTGTAGCTTATCTTGGATTTCTTGATACTTCTCACAGTATAGACAATAACGATCCTTACCAATCGGATGAAACAAATCCGGATCAGACTTATGTTTCTTTTTGATTTCTTGCAATTTCTCCTCGTAAAAATATTTCATTGTCAGCATTTGTTTGTACTCTGATCGATTCAATTCTTTTACTCCTTTTGTATATTATCTACACATAATAAATTTTTTCTTCAAATAGCTTTCTATTTATTCTATCACACATCAATTCCCTTTATTTTCATTAAAAGGAATATTCGTTTGCTTTTCGATAGCGAATAAGCTATCATAAAGGTATGGATAAACCACAATTTGATTACGTTAAACGGAAAGACGGAACAAGCGAATTTGAAGATTTTTTGAACTCTATACCTGAAAAGGATTCTTCTAAGTTATTAGCAATAATTGAAATAACAGAAGAAAAAGGATTGCTCATTGCTCAAAGAATGGAGTGGGTAAAAAAATTAGATAATGATTTGTATGAATTACGTTCTAAAGTAGGAAAAAATATTCAACGAGCAATATATTTTCAAAAAATCGACAATGAATTTCTTATCACACATGGTTTTACTAAGAAAACTCAAAAGACCCCACAAAAAGAAATAAACCATGCAAAAAGTGTTAGAGAAAAATATTTGAAGGGAGAACTAATATGAGCATTAAAGATCTAATTGAAAAGAAAAAAGCGGAAAGTCCGACTTTTGCTCAAGAGTTTGAAGCAGAAAAACAGCGCTTAGAAATTGCAGTAGCAGTTACTGAATTAAGAAGCGAACTAGGGGTTTCTCAACGAGAATTTGCTGAAAAAGTTGGGAAACCGCAGAGTACGATTGCACGCATAGAGAATGGAAGCATGAATCCAAGTATAAAAATTTTATATGAAATTGCTACAAAAGTTGGTAAGGAATTGCATGTAGAATTTAAATAATGAATATCCGTCAGGTTTAAACTGACGGAGTTTTTTTTATCTTATTTTACGTATTTGCAACGAGGCTCTTCTCTAAATAGAAAAATAGCCAGACGACTGCCCGACTATAAGATACCTACTTATTTTTTTCGTTTAGTAGTTGAAAGTCTTGATCAATAAATTGGTAACAATTCCCACAATTTTTACAAGGATATTGTTTCGTTTGAATATTGAGCTGAATCAGCTCACCATAATCACAATCGATCAATACAGCCATTCTTCGTTCTAATCCGTATTATGGACGTCTCCAGAAACTATAGCCTAATTGTTTTTCTTTTCAATGCAATTAACCAATCTAGATCCACTTCATCTTCTTTTTTTATTTTTTTCGTAATACTCTTTCATTTCCTCTTTATTCATAAAAACCATCCTATAAATATTATTTAATCATCTAGTCGACATAACCCTAAATTATATCTAGTTATCATCACTGAATTTTATCAAGCAATGGTTTAGCTATTTTATCTTCTAGTCCCACGACAGAACCATCTATATATGCACTAGAATCAATAGAAGTAGTATTT
>NZ_JAFLWG010000075.1:0-2828 GCF_017316315.1 Enterococcus sp. DIV1298c
AAGTTGAACAAGAAAAAACTGATGGCAAGTGTGCTTTTAAGTTCGATGGTATTTGCGCAAACAGCGCCTACTATTGCAAGCGCTTTAGAAGAGAGTGATCCAAACAGGAAAACTGTGATTGAAGCAGAGTCAATAGATGAAAAAATAGAAAATAGTAACGATGAGACTTTGATTGATCAAGTGACACCCGACGAATTAGAGGTTCAGGAAGAAGCAAGTAATGTGGAAACCATTCCTGAAGACATTGACCAAGAAACAGTAGAGACAACCGAACAGCTGATTGAAGAGCAGCAGACATTGTTGGAAGAACTGGAAGAGCAAAATGAAACGGTGATTGAATCCTACTTTTCTGGAGCGGGTGATGGTTCGATCAGCGCACCATTCCAAATCACTACTGAAGCTGAATTACATGAAATGCGAAATGATTTAACGGCGCATTATCAATTGATGAATGATATCACACTCACTTCAGAGTGGATACCAGTTGGATATGGATTAACTTTAGCGACAAAATTCACTGGAAGTTTTACAGCTGAACCTGGGACAGTTATCCGTAATGTGAGAGTTAACTCTGGTGCGCAAGCTGGTGATGTGAGCAATCGAGGATTTTTTGGTGTAGTAGATGGCGCAACGATTTCAGGGATCACTTTGGAAAAGCCGCACATTGTGGGCGGGCTGAATGGGCTCAATACTGGAGGGTTGATTGGACAAATCAACGATCAATCTGGGAATCCAACAACCGTCACTGATTCTGCTATCAGTGGTGGAATTATCGAAGCGACTGGTGGGAGTGTTGGTGGGCTTGTTGGCTACATGGCGAATAGGGTCTCTGGTACTATGGTTTTTCGTTCTTCTTCTTCAGCAACGATCACAGTAAATGCGAATCCTAACATGTACCCTCAAGCAGTGGGCGGTTTGATCGGAATAAATGGGAATGTAGTAGAGGACAGTTATGCGACAGGCAATGTCACAGCAAACGCAACCAATACAGGTGGATTGATTGGTTTAAACAGTGTGGGGAATGTGAGTCGTTCATATGCCACAGGAAATGTCGATGGTCAAGGTAATAATAACATTGGTGGTTTGATCGGTGGGCAAGATTTCTATAGTACAGTAGTCGATTCCTATGCGACCGGGAATGTCACTGGGCGAGCGAATGTCGGTGGATTCATCGGAGCTATTGATTCTTACGCAATCGAAGTAGCACGCAACTATAGTACAGGAAACGTAGTTGGTACTAGTTATGTCGGCGGATTTGTCGGTAATGCTGGGTATTTGACAATCGAAAATAGCTTCGGAATGGGTGATGTAACGGGAGATGCCAATGTAGACCATTTTGGCTTAGGCGGTACGAATAGCAATAACTTCTACTATAATAATGCTGAAGTGCGCTCTCAAGGTATGCTAGTGACTGGACAAGTTACCCCAAACGTCATTGAGCCGTTAGATGTCATTGAATTGCGAACACAAAGTACCTATGAAGCGAATGGTTGGGATTTTGGTAGTACTTGGGTTTGGGATGCTGCATCAAATTATCCTAAGCTAGGGTTAGGTAGCGAAGTCGATACGTTACCGATCGATGCGTTAGGCGAAACGCTTCAAGTTCCGTATGGTGGAGCAGAAACAAGGATTCCGCTCATTGAGGCATTTTCTTTATTTGGTCGCGGCGGAAATCCAGAAGATTACCTTTTTGAAACAGATGCGGATGGGGTCAGTCTTTCAGATGATGGCGACTATTTGATTTTGGAGATCACGAGTATTGGTACCTATGAGATTACGGCTACACCAATCAGCCGTCTGACTGCGTTAGAACCTGGTCAGAATTGGAATAAAGCAATCGTTGAAGTCACTCCAAGCGAAATTGTTCTAGAAAAAGGAACGGTCTTTAGTCGTGCCTTTAATGGGACGACAGGAATCGATCATTTTGATGCGCCAACATTAAGTGGGCTAGCGCCAGGAGATGAAGTGACTTGGATAGAAGGAGACTTCCAGTATACGGATAGTGCTGCTGGCACAAATACGATTGAAGGAGCAAACTGGACACTTGATTGGGGAACGATCGACAACTCCAACTACGTTATTACAGGATTGCCCACTATTGGATCTGACGAGTACCTTGTCACCGATATTTTTGATGTAGAAGCAATTACAAAAGCAAATGGTGCATTCTTGAAAATTGACGAAGAGCTAGCGGCACAAAACAATACCCATGAAGTGATCACGATTGCAGGAACAGCGCTTCTTCATCACGACGATACACCAGATACACCTGGTGAACAGTGGTACCATGACCATGCAGAGGAATTACTCCAAGATGTGACCTTCTTGATCTACGACACAGATCCACAAGCGAATCCATTGGCACGAGTGGTTGCTTATGCAGATGGGATAGCGGCAGTAGACGGCGCATTTGTAGGTTTAAGTGCCAACACCACGTATTGGATCACTGCAACTTCAGATGAGAGTGCGAACTTTAACGCAGGGGAAGAATCGGATCCAATCGTTCTTACTACGTCACTTTCAGGAGACAATGGAGGAAACAAAGATAATGGTGGAGATAACGGGGGCAATGGAGGTACCGGCGAAAATACCGGAAATACCGGAAACACCGGAAATACCGGAAACACTGGAAATAATATCAGCGCTCCTTCAGGCAACAACCAAACTGGGACGATTCCAAATGGTGGAAGTGTGAATACTTCTGGAAATGGTAATGGAAGTATTCCTACGAATGCTGCATCAGCCGGAAATAATAGCAGAAGTGGTAATTTACCGAAAACTGGTGAAGTAGCGAGTACATTCGCATTGCTTGGCTTTGGTGCGGTAGG
>NZ_JAFLWG010000076.1:0-5502 GCF_017316315.1 Enterococcus sp. DIV1298c
GTCATGTTTTTTTAGCTGTTGCAAAGTCACCACTTCTCTCTAAATTATTATTCCTGTCTATTTTGCTCCTAAAAATTCGATTTTTGCTAAAAAAGTTTGATTTTTTACTCTTTTTTATAAATTAATAACTTGCGTTTTCTAGCTAGATTTTTCTCGTTTAAAAAGCCACTTCTTCTAAAACAAGGTGGTATCTACAAAATTTTTGTAGATACCACCTTGTTTCTTAGTAATGAATCCCTCTATTACAAGCTCTTCAAATGGCTGATCTCAATAGCCCTTTGAACTTTTTTCACGTAGCTACACCGTTCTCACTGCTAAGGTTCAGTCACTGTGACAGAACTGGTCGTACTGGTCGTCTCGTCAGAAACAGAATCTGATGTCGTTTCCGATATTTCTTGGATTTCTTCTGTCGTTTTCTGCCATTCAGCTAAACGTTGATCGACCATCTCTGGGTCTACTTTTTCAGAATAACTCGATGATACCTTCCCGTTTTTTAGCCGAGCGACTTTTTGCTTATCATCAGTCAACAGCAAAACGGTCAAGTGCTTATCCCCGTGTTGGACTTGTCTGATTGAAATGGCACTTAAGACATCATTCACATTGATGAATTGATTTTTTTCCTTGTCTTTTGGCAGATAAATCTCTAATTCACCCTTTTCGTAGTTTGCTACGACTTCGTAGTCTGCCCACCAATAGGTTGAAAATTCTTTTTTGAATTCATCTACTGAAGCTTTATTTGCAATGGTTTTTTCTGGTTCTTCATGAGCGAGATCAGCGGTCAATTTACCAGAAATTACTGCGGATAATATAAGTATTATAAAAAAGCCAACTAACCAAAAGAGAAGAAAAGGCCTTTTTTTTCGCATACCTTCTTCCACTCCCATTCAAATTTACCTAATCTATTATATACAAAAAATGAAACATTAAGCGTAGAAATTAAAGAAAAAGATAAAAAATAACGAAAAATTATTTTTTGAAAAGAAAAAAATCCCGAGATCATCGTCAATCTCGGGATGATATTTTTAAATTAAAAAATATCAAAAAAGAACAAATTTCTAATCAAACAGAGAATCCATTTTGTTCAGATACTTCTTTGAACCAGTATCCAGATTTTTTGATCGTTCGTTTGCCATCTGCTAGGTCAACTGAAATAAAACCATAGCGATTCTTATAAGCATTCGTCCATGACCAATTGTCCATACACGTCCACATATGATAACCTAAGCAGTTCGCTCCTTCTTCGATTGCTTGATGGACATATTTTAAATGTTCTTGAACAAATTCGATGCGGTAATCATCATGGATCATCCCATCTTCTTCAATAAAACGTGCTTCATTTTCAACACCCATGCCATTTTCTGAGATAAAGCAGTCGATATTACCATAGTTATCACGAACATTGATCAAAATGTCGTAAATGCCTTGTTCATAGATTTCCCAACCGCGATAAGGATTCATTTTACGTCCCGGCATTTCATAGTTATCAAAGTAATCTTCTGGCATTGGACCGTTCTTGTGATCAACTGCTGATTCTTTTGCTTTTACTCGCCGTGGTTGATAATAATTGATACCTAATAGATCGACAGTATTATTTTTGATGATCGCTAAATCTCCTTCTTCCATCTCAGGAAGAATCGCGAGGTCTGTCACGATTTCAATCAATTCTTGTGGAAAATCCCCTTTGACCGCAGGATCTAAAAAGGAACGATTGAAAAAGGCATCAGCAATTTTCGCTGCTTTCACATCTTCAGGATTGTTTTCATCTCTTGGATAACTAGGCGTCAAATTCAAAATGATCCCGATTTTTCCATCTTGCTCAGACTCATGATAGGCTTTGATAGCTAAAGCAGAAGATAACGCCTCATGATAGCCAACTTGGACTGCCTTTTTCATATCTGATTCTTCAGGATAATGCCAACGATATAAATAGCCAGCCTCAACAGGAACGATCGGCTCATTGTGCGTGAACCATTTTTTTATCTTTGTCCCGAATAATTCAAAACAAGTTTTAGCATATGTCTCATAGGCTTCGACAGTTTCACGAGCCAACCAACCACCTTTTTCCTGAAGGTACATCGGCATATCAAAATGATACAAATTGACAAATGGCTCGATGCCATGAGCAATCAGTTCATCAAAATAGCTGTTATAAAATGCGACTGCTTGTGGATTTACGTTACCTGTTTCATCTGGAATCAAGCGACTCCATTGAATAGATGTTCGAAAAGAATTATGACCAGTCTGTTTCATCAACTGCACATCTTCTTTATATTTCGTATAAACTTGAGACGCTTTTCCTGGACCTACTTGATCAAAGAATTTTTCTGGCTCTTTTGAAAACCAATAATCAAAAATATTGTCGCCTTTATCATCGCCAAGTATGCGTCCTTCTGTTTGTGGTCCACTAGCTGCGGAACCCCACCAAAATTTTTCTGGAAATTGATAAGTTGTCATCTTTGCACCTCATTGTTTTTTTCATTTATGTTTTTTTATGTTGCGCACTTTCAATATAGCAAACGTTTTCTCAGTTTACAACCATTATTATAAACCGTTTTCTATAAAAAGACTAGACCAATTCAAAGAAAAAATGTACGAAGTGATCTTCTCACTTTTTTCATTTGACAAGTCGAGCATAATGGCTTTTTTCTCCAACGTTGAAATACAAGAATCATTTTCTAGAGCTACCGGTAAAGCCAATCGCCCTTGCCAAATAGCACGGCGTATCTTGTCCCCTTTATTTCATATTACTGGATTCAATGGTATAATCACTTTATCCAATCTACTGGGGGCATTATTTTGAAAAAAACACTGATTTGCTTTACGTTGATTTTTGCTTTGTTCACTTTTTCTGGGTGTAGCCAAGCAAATCAATCAACTGAAGAAACAACGAATACCACCACTTTTCAGGCGGATGAATCTGATATAAAAAATAGTACCTATACGCTGAAGGTCCGAAAAAATATGGACTTAGCCAATGCGGAAATCATCTTTAAGGACGATACGATGGAATGGACCCGTACGTATGCAGAATCTGCAACTGATACGGCAAATTCTTCTCAAGAGAAAATCGTTCTAACCGATGTCAAGATCACGACTGAAGATGAACAGTATACGATCGTTGGTAAAAAAGATGATAAGAACCAAACTTTTCATTTTAGAAAAATCGGAAACTTCCGTATAGAAGACGAGGAAGGCAATATCTATACTTTATAGAACCATTGCACAATAAAGAAGCAGCAGACTGACAGTTTATTAGTCGGTCTATCTGCTTCTTTTATCGTTTTACATTCTTCTATAATAGACGAATATCATTTATAAAAAATTCTAAGTTTTCTTAATTTATTTTGTTTCTATTCTGTGTTTCTGCTATAGTAAAGAAGCACTTGATATATTAAGGAGAAAAAATATGCATACAGCAAATACTCAAGATTACTGTGCTTGTACGACACCCCAAAACGTACATACAGAAATCAACGACCAAGGAAGAGCCAATTTTTGTGACCATTGTCACAAAATGATCGAAGGCTCAAATCAACCTTTTGACTTTTCTATAAAGGAAGAAGAAGCGCATAAAGAAACGAGAAAATAGACAAGCATCAAAAAAAGTCGTCACTGACCACAGTGGCGACTTTTCTCTTACATAGTATTCACTAGTCTAACTTTTGACCTTTTGCGTGTTGATTGTCGGTGTAGTAACTTCCAGCTTGTTGCTCTTCTAATTCAGCTAACTTCGCTTCGATCTGTTCAATCACCACTTGTGCATCTTCAGGTCTTTCGACAAAATCGAAGGCATCTCCATCGATTTGGATCTTAGGACAAACATCGAAGTCTTCATACCATTGATCATATCGTTCATTTAATGATCGGTAATACTGATAAAGTGTTTCATCACTTTCCAATTGTTCATACTCACGTCCACGTTTTTTGATTCGTTCCAGCATCGTATCAAGAGAAACTTTGATATGCACGAGTAAATCTGGTCTTTTTTTAGGAGCAACATCATCTAATTCATGAAGCATCGTGTCCAATAAGTTATCGTATTGTTGAACTTCAATGTCTGATACACGTCCTAGATCAGCATTTAGATGAAACAATAAACTGTCTTCATAGATCGAACGATCCAATACGTTGTCGTCATGGTTCAAGGCATTTTTCATTGCTAAAAAACGTTTATTTAAAAAGAAAATTTGCAATAAAAACGCATATTGTTCTGGATTTGAGTAAAACAAAGGTAGTACCTCGTTGTCCTCTACATTTTCATAAAATGGTTTTGAATCAATCTTTTTGGCAAGCATGTCGGTCAAACTGCTCTTTCCTGCACCAATTGTTCCTGAAATCAATATCACTGACATCTAATCCCTTCTCATTCTATAAGTATTCGCCTTTATAGACGCTTTTTGGCAACATCTTGAAATCATATGTTTCGATTGCTTCGATCGATTTTACATATGAATGCAAACTTTGTGTGATCATCAAATTAGTCGGTACACTTTCTTCTTGGAAAATGATGATCGGTTTATCCATCATCGTGGCAACGCCTAATTCATAAGCAGTACCTGGATCGATCGTCTGATGTTCAAAATCTAATATCCCCACAACCAAATCTGCTGCCTGTAACTCTTTCATATCTCTTTCGTAGACCTCTTGTGCCCATCCTTCACTGAACATCTCATAATTACTATGTTGATGGTGCCTTGGTGAATAAAAACTATCCATTGTAGGATTGGCAGTCAATGCCTTTTCAACACGAGCAATGCGCTCGGTTTGTTCTTCTGAAAAAAAAGGTCCTGCTAAATAAATATAACTCATTATTTAATCTCCTGCATCATTGATTTTGTTTGTTCTTCTACTGCACATAATTGATCGATCAACTTAAAAGGATCATTTGAAAAATAAAGTTGATCTAGCCATTTTTCTGACATGAATCCTTCACTCACAAAGTGCCCAAGCAAATCTTTCAAATTTGAATAATACCCCTGAACATCCAAGATACCGATCGGCTTTTCTGGAATCAAACCGATGGCCATCCATGAAAGCAATTGTGAGAATTCTTCCAGTGTGCCCAGCCCACCAGGATAAACCAACACTGCATCACCTTGTTCAAATAGTAATTCTTTACGCTTATCGATCGTTTCCGTTGGAATAAACGTCGTTACATCTGTTTTAGGTAATTCGTCAGAAAACAGCCCCACAGGATAGATCCCCGTTACTTGTCCGCCATTTTCTAAAATCGTGCGACTAAATACACCCATAATACCGGAGTTTGAGCCACCATATACTAATTCGATTTGTTTTTCTACCATATATTTTCCAATCGTTTCAGCCAAAAGAAGATACTTCTGATCGTGTCCGAAACGGGAACCACAAAAAATTGTTAACTTCAAAAAAACACATCCTCACTTGTAGAACTACCTTTATTCTACTCTTGTTTTTTTAAAAGAAAAGACTAGATTTTGTTATCATTTAGTGTTATATAAAACAAAAAACACTATATATAGTGTT
>NZ_JAFLWG010000077.1:0-2035 GCF_017316315.1 Enterococcus sp. DIV1298c
GATTTATGATATTTTTTTACGCCGGCTTAGCTCAGTTGGTAGAGCATCTGATTTGTAATCAGAGGGTCGAGGGTTCAAGTCCTTTAGCCGGCATCGTAAATACGCGGAAATAGCTCAGTGGTAGAGCACCACCTTGCCAAGGTGGGGGTCGCGGGTTCGAACCCCGTTTTCCGCTTTGCCAAAGTACTACGTACTACGCGCCGGGGTGGCGGAACTGGCAGACGCACAGGACTTAAAATCCTGCGGTGAGTGATCACCGTACCGGTTCGATTCCGGTCCTCGGCATTACAAATATGCGCCCATAGCTCAATTGGATAGAGTGTTTGACTACGGATCAAAAGGTTAGGGGTTCGACTCCTCTTGGGCGCGTTAGTTTTACGGGAAGTAGCTCAGCTTGGTAGAGCACTTGGTTTGGGACCAAGGGGTCGCAGGTTCGAATCCTGTCTTCCCGATTAGTAAATAGTTTTAAGGGGCCTTAGCTCAGCTGGGAGAGCGCCTGCTTTGCACGCAGGAGGTCAGCGGTTCGATCCCGCTAGGCTCCATTTCATTTAAATAATGAATACTTTTTTTTCGCGGTGTAGCTCAGCTGGCTAGAGCGTCCGGTTCATACCCGGGAGGTCGGGGGTTCGATCCCCTCCGCCGCGATTATTTAAGAGCCTGGACCTTTAGCTCAGTTGGTTAGAGCAGACGGCTCATAACCGTCCGGTCGTAGGTTCGAGTCCTACAAGGTCCATAGCGACGTTGTATTTTCATACTGGAGGATTACCCAAGTCCGGCTGAAGGGAACGGTCTTGAAAACCGTCAGGCGGGTAAAACCGTGCAAGGGTTCGAATCCCTTATCCTCCTTTTTCATATTATCGCGGGATGGAGCAGTCTGGTAGCTCGTCGGGCTCATAACCCGAAGGTCGTAGGTTCAAATCCTGCTCCCGCAATTAAAAACTAAAAACATTGGTTCCGTGGTGTAGGGGTTAACATGCCTGCCTGTCACGCAGGAGATCGCGGGTTCGATTCCCGTCGGGACCGCCACGCGGGTGTAGTTTAGTGGTAAAACCACAGCCTTCCAAGCTGTTGTCGCGAGTTCGATTCTCGTCACCCGCTTTTAGTTTTTATGGGCCTATAGCTCAGCTGGTTAGAGCGCACGCCTGATAAGCGTGAGGTCGATGGTTCGAGTCCATTTAGGCCCATTTATTCAAAATCTTAATGGTTTTGGGGAAGTACTCAAGTGGCTGAAGAGGCGCCCCTGCTAAGGGTGTAGGTCGGGAAACCGGCGCGAGGGTTCAAATCCCTCCTTCTCCGTTTCATTTTTATCTGGCCCGTTGGTCAAGCGGTTAAGACACCGCCCTTTCACGGCGGTAACACGGGTTCGAATCCCGTACGGGTCATTAGCTTTATATTGGAGGATTACCCAAGTCCGGCTGAAGGGAACGGTCTTGAAAACCGTCAGGCGGGTAAAACCGTGCAAGGGTTCGAATCCCTTATCCTCCTTTTTATATTATCGCGGGATGGAGCAGTCTGGTAGCTCGTCGGGCTCATAACCCGAAGGTCGTAGGTTCAAATCCTGCTCCCGCAATTAAAAACTAAAAACATTGGTTCCGTGGTGTAGGGGTTAACATGCCTGCCTGTCACGCAGGAGATCGCGGGTTCGATTCCCGTCGGAACCGTTTGGCTCGGTAGCTCAGTTGGTAGAGCAATGGATTGAAGCTCCATGTGTCGGCAGTTCGATTCTGTCCCGCGCCATACTGCGGGTGTAGTTTAGTGGTAAAACCACAGCCTTCCAAGCTGTTGTCGCGAGTTCGATTCTCGTCACCCGCTTTAGTTTTTATGGGCCTATAGCTCAGCTGGTTAGAGCGCACGCCTGATAAGCGTGAGGTCGATGGTTCGAGTCCATTTAGGCCCATTAGTTTCATATTATTAACTGGCCCGTTGGTCAAGCGGTTAAGACACCGCCCTTTCACGGCGGTAACACGGGTTCGAATCCCGTACGGGTCATCGAAGATACTTCAAGTAAGTATCTTTTTTGGCTCTTTGTCAATAA